>QJVU01000429.1 GCA_003235605.1 Planctomycetota bacterium
ACAAGGGTCGTGGACCTGCGCTGGCTGGCGCCGTTGCCTTGGGGCGACATCCACACGCACGCCCGAGCCACCGGCCGGGTGCTGGTGGTGGACGAGTGCCGGTGCACCGGGGGTGGTCCATCCGCTTTGATCCTCAGCACCCTCGTCCACGAGGGCCTGGAGCTTTCGCGGGTCTGCAGCGCTGACACTTTCGTCCCCCTCGGCCCGGCCATGGACAAGGTCCTGGTCCAGGTTCCGGACATCGTCGATGCCGCCAAGCAATTGGCCAGCCGCGGACGTAGAAGGGTCAAGTAGACGCTCTTGCAAGATCGCGCCGACGTTCCTGCGCAATCGACGGACCTCGTCGCGGCGAATCTACCGGGCTGCGGGGGCACAAGCTTCCCAAGGGCCAGGGCCTTCGCCTATGGTCCGCACCTTCAATCCAACTCCACTCCCAAGCAACTGCCGATGACAAGCCCTGATCGCCGACACCCACACGCTCTCGGCCTGGCGTTCTTCCTCCTGTTCAGCTCCATGGTCTCCGCACAGGAGAACGGCGAGCTGGGGCGGATGTGGACGTTCGAGAACCCACCCCTGGCCTATCTGGAGAAGGAGTACGGCTTCAAGCCCGACCAGGCCTGGCTCAACAATCTGCGGCTCGCGGCCCTGCGCCTCGGGGACAAGGAACACGGCTGGTGCTCCGCATCGTTCGTGTCACCCAGCGGCCTGATCATGACCAACCATCACTGCGTGCGGGACGCGGTCGGCGTGAGCCAGGGCAACGAGAACTGGGTCAAGAACGGCTTCTATGCCGAATCCCTGGAGGACGAAGTCCATCTCAAGAGCGAATCCGGCAACGACGTTTGGGTAACCCAACTGATCAACACCACTGACGTCACGGCCAAGGTGAACGCGGGCATCGAAACGGGCGACGACGAGGCCACCATCAAGAAGAAACGTGAGGCCAACCAGCAGAAGATCCTGGATGCAGCGAAAGAGGAAAACCCGGATGGTCGGCACGAGATCGTCACCCTGTACCAGGGAGCGATCTACCAGCTCTACGAGTACAAGACCTACAAGGACATCCGGCTGGTCTGCATGCCCCACCTGCAGACCGCCCACTTCGGCGGCGATCCCGACAACTTCACGTATCCACGGTACAGCATCGACTTCGCCTTCGTCCGCGCGTACGAGGACGGCAAGCCCGCCGACACGACCAAATGCTACTTCAGGTGGAAGATGGGCGGCGCGAAGGAGGGCGACCTGGTGTTCATTCCAGGCAACCCAGGTTCCACCCAGCGGCTCTACACCAAGGCGCAGATGGAGTACGAGCGAGACAAGCGAATGCCCATGCTCAAGCAGCGGTACGATCACCAGCTGGGGATCCTCAGGACGATCCGCACGCGGTGGGCCCCGCAGCTGGGCGAGCAGTTCGAGGCGCAGATCAAGAACTGGATACTCCAGTACGAGAACGGCCAGAAAGCCATCGGTGGCGAGCTCGCGGGTCTTCGCGACGAGAAGCTGATGGCCCAGAAAGACGCCGCGGAAAGGGCTTTCCGTCAACGGGTCAACGCCAAGAAAGAGCTCCGGGAGAAGTACGGCTCGGTGTGGGACCGCCTGGCCGACGTCGCCCGGAAGCGCAAGGACCTGGAGGCGCGTCTGCGGTTCCAGACTCACGACTACTGTCGGGCCTTGCGGGGCGCCGTGCTCGCGGTGCGAGCCAAGGATCCAAAGGAACCGGAGGAGAATCGCAAGAAGTTGAAGGAAGCAGTCCTGAAGGAGCCAGGACGCGGTTTTCAGGACAGCTTCCTGAGCTTTCCCATGTTCCACAACCACATTCAGCGGGCCAAGGAATGGCTGTCCAAGGACGACCCGTTCCTTGTCGACGTCCTGGACGGCAAGGACGGCGTGGAATTGATGGAGTCTCTTGCGCGGAGCCGCATCGCACGCAAGACCTTTCGCGAGCAACTGATGGAAGGCACGTGGGAGGCGATCCAGGAAAGCGAGGATCCCGCGATCGTCGTGGCGCTCAAACTTGCTCCACTGATGCGGACCAACGAGCAAGAGGACGAGAAGCTCACAGCCATCGAGGAGGCACAGGGGGCTTTGCTCGGCCAGGCCCTGTTCGCGTGCTACGGCACCAAAGTCAGCCCGGACGCGACCATGACTCTGCGCTTCAGCGACGGTGTCGTGAAGGGCTACCCCTACAACGGGACGATCGCGCCGTACCGCACCACCTTCTACGGGCTCTACGGCCGCAACATCGAGTTCGGCAACGAACACCCTTTCGACCTGCCCGAGCCTTGGCTCGAGAACAGGAACAGGATCGACTTTGCCAAGTCCGTGAACTTCGTCAGCACCAACGACATCACCGGCGGCAACTCCGGGAGCGTGGTCGTGAGCAAGGAACTGCAGGTCGTCGGCCTTGTCTTCGACGGCAACATCGAGTCCCTGCCAAACAACTACGTCTTCAGGGAGGACATCCCGCGTTCTGTTTCCGTCCACGTAGACGCGATCATGGAGGCGATGCAGAAGGTCTACGAAGCCAAGCGGGTCGTGGACGAGTTGACAGCCCGGTAGTCGGCCTTCATCCTCCACCTACCTCCCAACACATCTTCCCGCACCTCTCACCATGAAGCTCTCCCCCAAGACGCTGCCCTTCCGAACGTTGGCGCTCTCGACGCTGCTCCTCTCGACGCTACCCTCCTCCTGGCTGCCCGCCCAGGAGAACCTGGAGATGGGCAAGATGTGGACGCTCGAGAATCCGCCCCTCGCCTACCTGGAGAAGGAATACGGCTTCAAGCCCGACGAGAAGTGGCTGAACTCGCTGCGCCTTGCCTCGATCCGTTTCGGCGGCGGCTGCTCGTCCTCGTTCGTGTCACCCAAGGGCCTGATCCTGACCAACCACCACTGTGCCCGGGGCAACGTGGCAGCGGTTTCGGGAGACAAGGCGTGGGACAAGAACGGTTTCTATGCCAAGTCACTGGAAGACGAAGCAAAGCTGCCAGGTCTGACCGTGCAGCAGCTCGTCCTTACCGAGGATGTCACGGCCCGCGTGAACGAAGGCATCAAGGAGGGCGATGACGACGCCACAATCGACAGCCGCCGCAGGGCGAACCGAGGCAAGATCCTCGCGGCGTTCAAGGCCAAGAATCCCGACCTTCGGCCCGAGATCGTCACCCTGTTCCAGGGTGCGGTGTACCAGCTCTATGCATACAAGATCTATGACGACATCCGCTTGGTGTGCTGTCCTCACGAACAGATCGCTTTCTTCGGCGGCGATCCAGACAACTTCACCTATCCCAGATACTGCATCGACTTCACCTTCTGCCGAGCGTACGAAGATGACAAGCCCGCCGACACCAGCACCCATTACTTCAAGTGGAGCAAGACCGGGGCGAAGGCCGGCGAGCTGGTGTTCACAACCGGCAACCCGGGCAGAACCAACCGACTGCTGACCAAGGCGCAGATGGACTACCTCCGGGACACCACGTATCCAATCCTGTTGGATCGACTCGACGTGGCGGTGGAGACCTTGAAACACTACCGTGCCGAGGATCCCGAGTTCGAGAAGGCGACGCGGACCGTGTTCTTCGGCACCCAGAACAGCCAGAAGGCTTTTCACGGTTACTACAGCGGCCTCGTCGACAAGGCGCTCATGGGCCAGAAGGCTGCCGCCGAGGCAGAGTTCCGCAAGAAGGTGGCTGCGGACCCGCAATTGAAGGCCAAGTACGCCGATGCCTGGACCAAGCTCGCGGAGACTGCCCAGGAACAGAAGGAACTGCAGCCGAAGCTCGACCTTCAGCGCGATTACAACTCCCCGATCCTGGCCCGTGCGCTGACCATCGTCGCTGCGCTCGATCCAGACAACGAGAACCCGGAAGCCGCACGAGGGGCCGCGCTCAAGCCCCTGGGCAAGAAGCCACGTTACGCGGATGACCTGTTCGCCGCGCACCTGGAACGCGCCCGCAAGTGGCTGGGCGTCAACGACCCATTCGTGAAAGTGGCGATCGGCGAGCTCCCGGGTGTGGAGGCCGTCAAGCGCTTGAACAAGAGCAAGGTCGCAGACGACGAGTTCGTCCAGAAAGTCCTGGATGCCGGTCCAGAGAAGTTGGACTCGTGGGACGACATCGCGCTGCGGACGGCGCGGGTGCTGCGGCCTCTCCGCCGGGCCAACCTGGAAAAGAACAGGATGCTCGAGGCGGCGGTCCGCGTTCAGGGCACCCGCATCGGTCAGGCCCTGTTCGAGGTCTATGGCAACAAGGTGAGTCCCGATGCAACCTTCACCCTCAGGTTTAGCGACGGGGTCGTAAAGGGCTTCCCGTACAACGGCACCATTGCTCCGCCCCAGACGACGTTCTATGGCCTCTATGGTCGCAACGCGGCCTTCGACAACAAGCCACCGTTCAACCTGCCACAGATCTGGTTGGACCGGAGAGACAAGATCGACCTTGCCAAGCCGATCAACTTCGTCGCCACCAATGACATCATCGGCGGCAACTCGGGCAGTCCGGTCGTCAACAAGGATCTCGAGGTCGTCGGGCTGATCTTCGACGGCAACATCGAGATGCTGCCCAACAATTTCGTCTACAAGGACGATGTGCCGCGATCGGTCTCCGTGCACGTGGTTGGCATCATGGAGGCGCTCGAGAAGGTCTACCGAGCCGATCGGGTCGTGGCCGAGTTGGTGGGCAAGTAGCGCGCCTCTTGCCGGCACCAGGACCCGCTGTCCCTGTCAGAGCAGGTCCAGGACTCCGGTGCCGCCGGCGCCGGTGAGGGTCTCCACCGAGGCCCGGTAGTTGCTATGGAACGCGTAGCGGACGTTGAACGGCAAGGGCTCCTTGTCGGCAATGCTGCCGAGGGCCGCGGCCACGAAGGCTCGAGATAGCTTGGTGAGGTCGTCGTCAGAGAGGAACCTGAGCAGCGGCTCCACGGTGCGCTGATCACCGATATAGCCGAGGCCGATGGCGACGGCAGCCAGCCTCGCCGTGCTCGGGTCGTTGTCGGCAATCAACGCCAGGAGCGCGTCCGCAGCCGCCTTGTCCCGAAGCTTGCCCAGGGCGACAGCCACCTGCCGGAGCAGCTCGGGACGACGCACCGATCCCTCGGCGAGATCACGGAGCAGGGGGACGGCCCTGCGGTCGTCCATCAGAGCCAGGCCGATAGCGAGGTAGCCGGCCACCTCGTCATGGCCGCGGTTCTGTTCGACGAGGGTGCGCATCTGGCTGGCCGCGGCCCGATAGCCGCACAGGCCGAGCGCCACCGCGTAGGCGCCACGCGTCGACTTGTTCCTGCTGCGGAGCAGTTCCGCCAGAAGCGCGTCACCTACGGTCGCGTCACGAGTGTCCGGGTCGCGTTTGCGTACTTCGTGCGTGAGGACCCCGAGCGCGAGGGCCGCCCAGGGCTTCTCTGTCTGCTTGTTGCCCTGGGCCAATGCTTTGAGGAGCACGGTCCGGTTCTCTTCGCCTCCGATCGCGCCCAGCGCCATGAGCGCGAAGAAGCGGGCTTGCTGGTCGCGACCACGGTGGTAGTAGTCCAGCAGGGTCTTGCTGTAGGCCTTGTCTTGGGCAAGGTTCGGATCCACCAGGCGGCCAAGGGCAATCGCTGCCGATTGGTAGATAACGTTGTTGCGCCGCCGCGAGCGGCTCAACTCGGCTGCAAACACCTTCTTGTAGCGAGCGTGCTCGGGGCTGCTGCCGCGCCCCAGGAGTCTACTCATGGCCACCGGGACGTGGGCCTGGATGAACTCCTCCCCGCGGCCGAGGTCCTGGCAGTAGTAGGCATCCAGTGTGGCAAGGGTCCGCCAGAGCAGGCGTTTCTGCTCGGCCTCGGCAACGTCGAACTCGAGCACCCCAAGGGCGTTCACGGCCGCGATCTTGACATCGCGTCGGGACAACCGCCGATCCTCCAAGACATCCCCCAACACCCGATAGGCCGACGCCTTCACCCTCGGGTCGCCCGCGGCGGCCAGGACGCCGAGGCCGTAGGCGGCGAACGCCCTCGTGCGATCGTCCACCTCCCGGCGCGCTACGCGACGCCTGCCGGCGGCATTGTCGGCGACCAGGTCCACCAGGATCGGCATCGCCGCCGGCATCTGGGTGATGCCGAGCGCCAAGGCCGCGGTCTCCCGAACGTCCTGGCGGTTGTCCCCCAGGTAGCGGGCGATCAGCGGCACCAGGAAGAAGTCCTCGTGGTCCATGCCCACCTTGCCGAGGGCAACCAGGCAGGCGGTGATCAGGTCCGGGTTGTCGGTCTCGACCAGGGCGCGTTTGAGAGCCGGGAGGATCCTCTGCCGCTTTTGTGCCGCGGTCGGCGCCAGCCCCATGGGTTGGCCACTTCGCCGACGGGGTCCCATGTACCACTGCGCTGAGCCGGTCTGGACGCCGCCGTCGTGCACAGCCGCCTTGAGCAGCAGGAACGAATCCTTGTTGAACTCCCACCAAAGCTGCCACTGGGTCAGGTCCGGCCCCAGCGACATGGCAGCAGGCGTGGTCGGCGCCCCCGGCATCGCCGGGGCGCCCGGACTGGGAGTCCTGGGCGTCGTGGGAGTCCCCCGCGTCGGGGTCGTGGGCGCGGGGGACGGACCGGGTGTGGTCCCTTGCGGGGACTTGGACATCCTGGTCACCGGTATCGGCGGACCTCGGTAGGCGCCTCCGTGTCCTGGCAGCTCAGCGCCGACCAGCAGCCCGAGGACGGCGACGGCGCAGGTGTCTCGCAGGGCCTGTGCGACCACGAGTGCTACCCCTTGGTCTTGCGCGTGTCCTTGGCGCTGGACTTGCTCTCGACCGGTGGCTTGTCCTTGGCCGGTGGCTTGTCCTTGGCCGGTGGCTTGCTCCCCGTGGTCTTGGTTCGCGGGGCTCGGCGCGTGGACACCGGTGGCCGGAAGCGGGGCTGCGGGATCCGGTAGCGGGTTGGCGGGACGGCGCCCAGCTGGACCAGGAGTTCGCGCACCTTGCGCTGCCCCATCTCGGTCTGTCGGACCATCAGCACGCCGTTCATCGTGTGGATCGATGCCTGTTCCGAATCCCAGGACTCCGGTAGCACCATCGTGCGAATCAGGTCCACCAGCTTGTCGGCATCAAAGCCGCTGGTCGTCGTATCGCTCTCCTCGGACTCTTCGAAGTTGCCCCCCTCCTCTCCGAGGTTCAAGCCCAGCTTCGGAGCCTTGAAGTTCGGCATCTTCATCGTTGCCGCCCGCACGTCGTAGAGCTCCAGGTAGGTGAACTCCTTCACCTCGTCCTTCGGCTTGAGGAACACGACGCCGCTGCGGTACACATAGCGCAGCTCGGTCTGTGTCGAGATCACCGCCATGGCATTGGCCAGGCTGATCCCCTTGAGCGCCAGGGTGAGCTTGGGCAGTTCCGATGGCCTCACCTTGCCAGAAGACACGATGAAAGCGATGTTGTTGCCGGTGGCGGTGCTCAGGTACTGAGCGATCTCCTCGGCGGTGGCGTCGTTCAAGCTCAGCGTGACTCGGATCTTCTTGAGCTTGCGAAGGAGCAGGTCACGGCCTGCGCGGTCGGCCTTGCGCTCGATGACCAGGAGGTCTCCGTTCTGTGCTGCCAGGGTCGGGGGCACTGACAGGGCAAGACCTACGAACAAGGTAGGCATGCACGGGGTCTTCATGGGGCAAGAGTCTATCGGTTTCCAATCGAGGCGAGCAGGGCCGAGGTTTCTGGATCGACGTCGCGCGCCGCTTGGATAACATTCAGGCCCCTTTTTCTGGGGCTTTTTTCCCTTCACCACAGACACACCGGCACGGGATTCTCATGAGCTTCACTCACCGCGGCAGGACCCTCAGCAAGATCGCCGTTATCGGCTCCGGCCAGATCGGGCCCGACATTGCGTTGTTCTTCACCAAGGTGTTGTCGCCGTTCGGGGTGCACACCGTTGTTGTGGACGTCGTTGACGAAGCCCTGCGCAAAGGCCAGGCGAAGCTCCAGAAGAAGATCGCGAAGGGTGTCGAGACGGGAGCGTTCACCACGGAGAGCCAGGCAGCGATGCTCGAACACGTCCAGTTCACCAAGGACTACGACGCCATTCGCGGGGCCGAGCTGGTCGTGGAGGCCGCCACCGAGGACAACGCCCTGAAGGGACGCATCTTTGCCCAGGTGGAGGATTTGGTGCCAGCAACCGCGATCCTGGCCAGCAACTCCTCCCACCTGGAGCCCGAGGTGATCTTTGAACACACGAAGGACAAGGAACGCACGCTCGTAATCCACTACTTCTTTCCCGCAGAGCGCAACCTGATGGTTGAGATCGTGCCGGGAGAAGCCACCGATCGGGACATCACTGCGTGGCTGCTCTCCTTCTACGAGTGGATGGGAAAGGTGCCGATCGAGGTCAGGTCTCGCTACGGCTACGCACTGGACCCGGTCTTCGAAGGTTTGTTCCTGGCCTGTGCGCTGATTGCCGAGTCAGGCCTCGCGACGACCAAGCAGATCGACGAGACGTGCAAGAAGGCCTTGGGCATGACCGTGGGTTCGTTCACCGCCATGAACCTCACCGGCGGCAACCCGATCTCGAACGTGGGCCTCGACAACTACACTCACAAGATCAACTCCTGGTTCCGGTCGCCACAGAGCCTGAAGGACAAGGTCTCGAGGAACGAGCCCTGGGATGCGCCGAAGCGGGGCGAACAGGTGGAAGTACCCGAACCGTTGCGGAAGCAGATCACCGACCTGCTGCGCGGCGCCTATTTTGGTCTCTGTGGTGAGATCGTGGACGCCGGGCTGGTCAGCATCGCGGACTTCAACATGGGCCTGGAGTTGGCCCTCGACATGCGGCCGGCGTTCACGTTCATGAACGACCTCGGTACCGCCGAGGCCCTGCGCCTCGTCAAGGAGTACGCGGCCACGCACAAAGGCTTCATCGTGCCCCGGTGTATCGAACAGCACGGGGCAACCAACACACCCTTCGATATCCCCGTCGTCCTGCGGCGGGACTACGGCGATGTCTGCGTGCTCACCATCCGGCGGCCCAAGGTACTCAACGCCCTCAACCAGGAGGTCTTCGCGGAGCTGCAGCAGCGCTTTGCCGACGCCGACAAGGACCCGGCCATCCGAGCCATCGTGCTCACGGGCTTTGGCAAGAAGGCCTTCGTCTCCGGAGCCGATGTGAACTTCCTGGCCAGGATCGAGAGTCGGGAACAGGGCGTTGCCACCTCCAGGGAATCCCAAGCCGCGCTCGATTCCATCGAGGACACCGAGAAGCCTACGGTTTGCGCCCTTAATGGCCTTGCCTTCGGCGGCGGCAACGAGCTGGCCATGTGCCTGGACCTGCGCATCGCCAAGAAGGGGACGAAGGTCCTGGTCGGTCAGCCGGAGCCCAACATCGGCATCATCCCGGGAGCAGGCGGCACCCAACGTCTACCGCGGCTGGTGGGCTTCGACGCCGCCACACCCATCCTCCGCACCGGCCGTCCGATCTCCTCGGCGAAAGCCCTCGAGATCGGCCTGATTGCCGAAGAGGTGGAAGGCGACCTCCTGGAGCGCGCCATCGTCTTGGCCCGGCAACTGGCCGATGGCAAGATCCGGGCGCCGGAGATCCAGCGGGGCCCCATGACCGATGTTCCTGCCTCGCTGCCGGAAGTGGACATCGGCCACCTCAGCAAGAAGGTCGACGAGATCATGTGCCGTGCGATCCTCGAAGGTGCCAGGCGCGGCCTCCGGGACGGCATTCGTTTCGAGGCAGAGTGCTTTGGTGACGTCTGCGCTACCAAGGACATGCGGATTGGCGTGACCAACTTCCTGGAGAAGGGGCCGCGCGCTCCCGCCCGGTTCGTCCACGCCTAGGGTGAAAGGACCGGGCTCTCAGCGGTCGACGCCGACCACAAGGCGCTGTTCGTCCTCGTCGTAGCGCAGGATCTCCAGGTTCTGGCGCGGACCCCTGGAGGCCGTGAACGTCAGCTGCCCGCTGCCCAACCCCCGCAGGACCACCCGGCCGCGAGCGTCGGTGCGGCCATGGGCGCAGCGGTATCCGGACTCCTGAGCCACGAGGTAGACACCCGCTTGGGGCGCGCCGCCTTGGTCTTGCACCAGGATCGTGAGCGGTCGTTCGGCACGCAGCCTGAGCTCGATGTCTTGGGCGTCGGCGCCCACGCACAGTTCGCGGTTCAGACCAACCCAGCCCCGGTGAGGTAGCGTGGACAGCAGGTACTGGCCGGCAGCCAGACCCTTGATCGCGAAACCACCGTCGCCACCGGTGACCACCCGACGCACCTGTCCCTGGCCGGTGAGCACCAGTCCGACACCCTCTGCCGGGTTGCCCAGTCCGTCCCTCAGGAATCCGGTCACCCCGTGGGCCGGGGCCAGCCGCAACGTGGGCAGGGGTCTGAGACCCTTTTGCTGGCGGGTGTGGTCCACCCTCGTCCGCACCACCCGACCGGCGTTGTCCCTCGCAATCAGGTGGAAGGCCGAACCCCCTCTTTCCGACGGGGAGGCCGACTGCGGATACGGCAGGCCGATGCGGTAGCGTCCGTGCTCGTCGGTCCTGACGGCAGCGCCAGTCTCCACGACAGTGACGACGGCACGGGCCACGGCGTCACCGTCCTCGTCCTCGATCAGTCCCTCCCCGGACAGGCGGCTCCCCTCCGCGGAGTTCCTCCGCAGCAGTCCGGCTTCCGACCAGGGAAGCGGCAGGTCCGCCACCAGGACGATGCCGTCCTCACCGGGCAGAACCGCAGCGGCGTGGCCCTGACAGCCGTCACGCGTCGCAACGGCCAGGTGAGTCGACTCGTTCTCGGCTACGCGCAGCCGGAAGCCGCC
>QJVU01000161.1 GCA_003235605.1 Planctomycetota bacterium
AACAGGGATGCTGCGGTGGACCGGTTTCTGCGCCTGGGTCCGGAGGCCGCGGGCCGTTCCCATGCCTACCGTATCGAGCGCCTGCCATCAGCGACCAAGACGCTCGCTACCATCGAGCGCCTCGTGACCACCGGCACCGGCGTCTGCCACCTGACCCTCAGGAGCGACGGCAACGGCAGCCTGCGCCTCGCCTCCGGGAGCGAGGACATCCGGGTCCTCGTGGACGGTGACCAGGGTGAGCTCCAGCGCGTGGGCTCACTGGATGTGAACTTCCACGAAAAGCGTGGGGTCCAGGGCCTCGTGGCCGCCGGCCAGGACTGCCCGGTTCGCTACCAGTTGGAGAAAGCCGGCTGGGTCGTGGGCCATGCGGCGGAGATCCACGTGCCCGCAGCTGGCGTGCTACGACTCGTGGGAAAACCCAGGACCAAAGTCCGCCAGGAGAAGCCGCTGCGGATCGTGGAGGGCCGCGAGATCCTCTTCCAGCGCCTCGGTCCGAAGGTCGGCCTCATGCGTTGCATGGGAGACGCCCGGCTGCGCTTGCGCCGGCAGGTGTCGGACAACCGCCCGGCTTCCGGGAGTGGCCAGGACCTCGAGCTGCTGGCAGACGACATCCGAACGCTCCCCTACCTGGAGACACCGACGGCTTGGGATGTGCATGTCCGGGGCCTTCCGGCCGTCGACTCCGTCCTCGCCTACGGGCACCGTGCTCCCTACCTGTTCGCCACCGGCAGCGTCCGCCTTCTCCAGCGCAACATGGAAAACAAGGCGGTCGGACGTGGCTTCGGAGAGCGCCTGGTGCTGCGTTTCGACAGCGGCGCCAATTGCGTCGACGGTCGACTGACCGGCGAGGGCTCTAAGCTGATCCACATCGACTCCGACGGTGGCACCCGGGTCGCTGAGGCACACATCATCCGCTTCGCAAACGACCCCCGCGGCGAGCATCTGGACCTCGTGACCGTCGGTGACTTCCATCCCCGGATCACGCTGCCGTCGTCCTCTCCTGACAGGGAGAAGGTCCCGGACCCCGGCGCCACACGGGTCATCTGCAAGGGGGACATCGCAATCACACCCGACGAGGTCCGTTTCCTCGGGCCCATGGAAGCCCAGGCCATGGACCAGGGTGGCAACATCGATCCCAAGGGACTGCACCTGACGGCCGCGAGCATGGTCATGGACAGGGACAAGGCGACCGGGGAGGTCACCCGCATCCAGGCGAGCACGGACATCCGGTTCCGGATGAACGACATGGAGGGCGAAGCGGACGAGATCTCCGTGGATCTGCGCCACACCTTGATCATTGCCCGCGGCCATGACAGGCGCGCGGTCTTGCGCCAGGCCAATGGCCGCACCATCAAGGCCGCCCAGGTCAACCACAACTACCGCACCAGGCAAACCCAGAGCTGGAACGGACGTATCGTCCAGGCCACCACGCCGAAATGAGGCAAGGCCTGGCAACGGGGGGGGTGCTGGCAACGGTGATCTTTGTCTGCACCCCGCCCAGCCTGGCGGCACAGCAACCACGACAACTCCGGCAACCACCGCAACAACGATCACAGCAGGAACCCGAAAACCCATTCCGGTGGAACTACCAGCACGGCCAAGCCAACGGCGACCGCTGGGAGGAGCTGCTCACGGGGGGGGTGACCTATGCTCACGGGGAACTCTGGATCCACGCGGATTCCGCGGTGGTGTTCTTCGACCGGGACGAGTACGGCAAGGGGCTCGAATGGGGGCGGGCAAAGAAGCTTCCCCGGCGGGGCACGTCACCTCCTGACAGCCGGCGGCGGCTAACGGAGGAGGTCATGCGCGAGAGGCTGGTTTCCCTGCTGCGCTCCATGGGCCAGACACCGGGGCCAACCACACCCGGGAGCCGCCAGGCCCTGCGTGTTTTCCGCGCCCTCTACATGGAGGGCAACATCGTCGTCCGCCACCGGGGTGTAGAGGTGGCCCGCTGCAGCAGTCTCTACCTTTCCACGGTCGATGACCGCGTCGTCTTTCAGGACGTGACCCTTCGCCTGGCAACCCCCGCCAAGGACGGCGGCCAACGCCACATCGTGGTACGGGGCCCGAAGCTCGTCCGCCACGGCAAGCGCACCACCGGGCGGAACGTCTCGGTGACCAGCTGCACCGCCGGCGAGCCCCATTTCGAGGTCTTCAGCAGCCAGATCGAGATCCTCGAACGGGAAGACAAGGGGGACTTCGAGGTGCGAAGCACGGACAACACTCTTGCCTTCGCGGGCATCAAGACCCTGCCGCTGCCAAACGTCAACTTCTTCACCAGCGACCAGAACCAGCTGCCGATCCAGGACTTCTCGATGAGCTACAACCAGAGTGAAGGGTTCATTGCGCAGCTGGACCTGGGCGGCTCCATGAACTCCGTGGGCGGCGCCGCGCACGAGGCCCTGACCGGGCGTGATGCCAGCGAGTTCCGCGGCGACTGGCACCTGGGTCTGGGCTACAACTACAGCCGTGGAGCGCCGCT
The DNA here is from genome assembly GCA_003235605.1 of Planctomycetota bacterium. The sequence goes on from QJVU01000161.1 coordinate 2,483, forward strand.
GGATGCCGGGCTCACCTACAAGGTGGACGGGCTCTACCGTGGCAAGACGATCGGTTACTACCTGCACGACAACGGCGAGAACATCCGCCAGATCCAGTTCGATCTGAATGGGGCGCCCATCGACAATGTCGACCGCTCCCTGGTCCACAGTGAGAACCGTGTTCACTTTGGGGCGAACACCTACCTGGACCTGTCGCTTTTCGATGCTTCGGATCCGGCGGTCTGGTCGGAGTTCTTCCGCCGCGAGTACATGCGGGACGAGATCCCGGAGACCAGCGCGTGGCTGCGTCACGACCACGACAACCTGCTGGTGACGGTCGAGGGCCGTTGGAACATGGCGGAATTCAGCTACGGAGATGATCGGGCTCTCGCGGACAGCTTCAACGAGAGGCTGCCGGTCGCCACGCTCGACTGGTACTCCCACAAGATCACGGATCTACCCGGAGGCGGAGACCTGCTGCTGACGACTTCAACCAACGTTGGACAGCAGCGCAACAACTTCGACGACACGGTGCTGGCGACCCCGAGCGATCGCACTTTTCGGGTCGATCAGGAAGTCGAGCTGGCGGCCCCGTACTACTTCGGGGATCTTGCCCTCCGACCGTTCGCCACAGCTGCCATCACCCACTTCGACCGGACTGTCGACGGCAGCAGCCGAGAGCGCTTCCGCTTCGCCGCCGGCGGAGTCTTGGGTACCAGGCTGGCCCGTACTTTTCACACCACCGACGCCAAGGACCGCGAGGTCCGGATCCAGCACGTCATGAATCCGACGGTCGAGGTCTCCCACCAGTTCAAGGTGGACGGTGACCCGACCGAGTTCTTCCAGCA
>QJVU01000655.1 GCA_003235605.1 Planctomycetota bacterium
GATGCTGTGGCTGGCGGTGTTCATCACCCTCAGCTTGGCGTTTGCGCACCGCTACAGCTACTACACCTTCCCCTACTACACGGAGCTGTTGAAGATCATCGCGGTCGCGATCTTCACCGTCGCACAGGTGGACACACGCAACCGGTTGCGCGGCCTGCTATGGGTGATCTGCGGCTCGTTGGCGTTCTACTCGGTGAAGAACGGCCTCATCGGCGTGCTGGGCGGCGGCGGCGTGATCCTGCGGGGGCCTGGCGGTCTGCTGCTGGACAACAACGATTTCGCCCTGGCGCTGATCATGAACGTCCCGCTGATGTTCTACCTGGGCCGGACCGAGAGGATCCCGCTCCTGCGCAAGGCCTGCACCGCGGGCATCGTTCTCACGGTGGTGACGGTGCTGCTCACCCACTCCCGCGGTGGCTTCCTGGCGCTGGTGGCCACGCTCCTGGTCCTGGCCTGGCGCTCTGGGCGGTTGCTTGCAGCAGGTTTCACGCTGGGCCTGATGACCATCGCGTTCTTCCTGGTGGCGCCCCAGCATGTCCTGGAACGCATGGCCAGCATCTTCACGGCGGGTGCCGCGGATCCTTCCGCGGCGTCCCGCATCGTCACGTGGCAGCTGGCGCTCCACATGATCCAGGACAACCCGATCTGGGGCGTCGGGTTGCGCAACTTCCAGGCCTACTTCTACACCTACGGAATCCCCGCCGGGCTCGTGGGTCCGGACAGCACCCCCCACGTGGCACACAACTCCTACCTGCAGATCTGGGCGGAGGGTGGCACCCTCGCCTTCGTCACCTACCTGGCGTTGCTCGGCTCGGTGTTCTGGTCCTCCGCCCGCCTGCGGCGGATCGGCCAGCTCCCCCGGCTTTCCTGGGCGGGCGACTACGGGCGGATGATGGAGAACGCGCTCGTGGGCTTCATGGTGGGGGGCATGTTCCTGAACCGCGGCCACTTCGACCTGGTCTACCACTTCATCGCCATCGTCAGCTGCACGGTGTTGGTGGCCGAGAGGGAGCTCCGGACCACCGAAGTGGCTCGCCCCGTGACCGGCCATCTGTCGGTGCGCTTCCGGTCGCCTTTGTCTGCTGGCGGCGCGCCCCGCTGGGAGCGGGCCCACTGAGCCGTGTGTGAGCTGTGTGCGGCATAGCTGGCATCTTCTCCCAGCGAGGGGACCGCGAGCCGGACGGCGAAGCTCTCTGGGCGATGACGCGGCGGTTGGCACACCGTGGTCCGGACGCAGAGGGCCAGAGGCTGGGCAGGGGATACGGTCTTGGCCACCGTCGGCTGGCCATCGTCGACATCCAGGGGGGTGCCCAGCCCATGCAGGATGGCAGCGGCCGGCTCTGGGTCACCTTCGGCGGCGAGATCTACAACCATCTGGAGCTGCGCAAGGATCTCGAAGAAAAGGGCTACCGCTTCCACACCCGCGCCGACACCGAAGTGCTGCTGCACGGCTGGCGAGAGTGGGGTCGGGACCTGCCGCGGCGTCTCTGTGGCATGTTTGCCTTCGCCCTGGTGGACGATGATCGCCAGCAGCTCTTCTGTGCCCGGGACCGCCTGGGCAAGAAGCCCTTCTACTACACGGTGGTCCCGGACGGAGACCTGCTGTTTGCCTCGGAGCTGAAAGCGCTGTTGGCAGACCAACGGGTCCAGCGCCAACTGTGTCCCGAGGCGCTCGGCAACTTCCTTTGCCTGGGCTACGTCCCCGACCCGCGCAGCATCTACCGCCACATCCACAAGCTGCCGCCGGGGTCGAGCCTCCACGTCCAGAGGGGCGGGTCGCCGAGAACCCAACGCTACTGGCAGCTGTCCCTGGACGAGGCCTCGACCGGCAGACTCGAGGAGCTCGAAGAACGGTTCCTGGCCGGCCTGGACGAGGCCGTGCGCGGTCGGCTGATGGGAGAGGTGCCCCTGGGGGTGTTCCTGTCCGGTGGTATCGACAGCCAGGCGGTGCTGTCCAGCATGGCCACTGTTGGCGCCAAGGAGCTCGTGGCCCTGACCGTCGGCTTCGACGACCCGCGCTTCGACGAGCGGCCGGGCGCCCGGCTGGGTGCGGCGCGCTTCGGCGCCCAGTTGCACGAGGAGGTGCTGAAGGTCGACGACATGCTGGACCTTGCCTGGTTCAGCGAGGTCTTCGACGAGCCCCTGGCCGATGACAGTGCCATCCCCGCCTACCACGTGAGCCGCCTGGCGCGGCGCCACGTCACCGTGGCTCTCTCCGGAGATGGTGGGGACGAGTGCTTTGCCGGCTACCGCCGCTACCGCTTCGATGTGGTGGAGAACCGCTGGCGGCACCGGTTGCCCCGCCCCATCTGGGCCCTTGCCGGGGCCCTCTACCCCAAGCTGGACTTCCTGCCGCGGTTCCTGCGCCTGAAGCGCACCCTCGAGAACCTGTCCTGCGCACCGGAGCAGGCCTACGCCCGCTCGGTGAGTCGCGTGCTGCCAGAGCAGATCCTGCCCCTGCTGCGTCCCGAGTGGCGAGGGGGAGATCCGCTCCTGCCAGTGAAGAACGCCTATGCCTGCGCCAGGGGATCGGCGTTGCTCCGCTGTGCCGCTGCGGACTTCGCTACCTGGCTCCCCGGGGGGATCCTGCCGAAGGTGGACCGCACCTCCATGGCCGTCTCCCTGGAGGTGCGGGCTCCGTTCCTGGACCATCGAGTGGTGGAGACTGCTGCCACCCTGAGCAGCCAGCACAAGCTGGCGTCGGGCCGCACCAAGGCGTTCCTGCGCCACGCCCTCCGCCACCGTCTGCACCCGGCAATCCTTGCAGCCAGGAAGCGTGGCTTCTCGGTGCCGATGCGCGCGTGGATGCGGGGTCGCCTCGGAAACGCCGTGGCAGCAGAGCTGGCAGGGGAGGCCCTGGGGGACATCCTGGATGTGCGTCGCGTGGCGCAACTGCTGCAACGCCATCGGAGCGGCCTCGCGGATCACGGCCAGCTGCTCTGGACGGTGCTGGTGCTGGGGCGCTTCCTGCGCCGCTGGGCTTGTCCGGACAACGCCACCGGGAGCACCAGGCCGGGCAAGCGCGCGACCCGGGTCCTCGGATGAGCCAGCTGTTGACCTTCACCAACTTGTTCCCCTCGCGCCTGCAGCCCCACCATGGACGCTTCGTCCTGGACCGGATGCACCGGGTGGCGGCCGCCATGGGTTGCGCCTGGAAGGTGGTACACCCCGTGCCGAGAGTGCCGCGAATCCTCCGCCGCGGGGTCTATGCCGCCCTCGCCGACATGCCTGCCGAGGAGGAGGTCTCGGGGGTGCCCGTGCACCATGTGCCCTACCACCACATCCCCGGTATGTCCCTGCGCCA
>QJVU01000727.1 GCA_003235605.1 Planctomycetota bacterium
GTCAGAGCCCGCTGGCCTACCGAGTCGAGGTGGGTCGCGAGGCCGTCAGTCACGAAAGCTGGAGCCACGTCCCAAAGCAACGGCTGGGGGAGTACTTGCGCCTTCCGGACAGCACGGTGCCCGCCTCGCTCGATGGCCTCTACCGTAGACTGAGGCGCGGTCTGTCGCCGGATGCGGCTGCAAGGGAAGTGGCTGAGCTCTTCGCTCGCCACCTCGAAGAGAACTACAACTACCTTCTTCCCGGCGAAGAGGGTGCTGCGCAGAGCCTGGACGAGTTCGTGCGCGGTTCGGGAGGGGGTCACTGCGAGTACTTTGCGACGACGATGGTGATGCTGCTACGCAAGCATGCCGTCCCTTGCCGGCTTGTCGGAGGCTACCTGGCGCAAGAGTGGGACACGGAAGAGCGCGTGCTGACGATCCGCAAGCGGCATGCGCACGCCTGGGTGGAAGTGTGGGACAAGAACTCCGGTTGGTTCACCGTCGATGCAACACCGGCGCGCATTGGACTCGGTGGCGGCACGACCTCTGTCTGGGGGCTGATCTCCTCGCTCTGGGACAAGGTCCGGAGCTTCAACGCCAACGCGCGTGATGCGCTCTTGACGATGGTAGGCACCACGATCGAAGCCCTGTGCCGGTGGTGTTGGCGACATCCGATCCTGCTCCTACTCATCGCCCTGCTGGCGGCATTCCTTGCCCGGTGGTACCGCAGATGGCGAGCACCGTTCCTGGAACCGGCGGTTGCCAACTACATTGCCGCGCTCCACCGCGTGGGCCTGCAGCCCCGGAAGGCCGAGACACCGCGTCAGCTTCTGGCCCGCGCACGCACCCTCGACCTTGCTCCGGCCAAGCTGGAGATCCTGGCTTGCGCCACAGCCGAGCACGAGCGCGAGCGCTACTCGTCCGCCAGTACCGACGCGAGATAGGCCACGGCCGCGGCACCGAGCGCCAGCTCCCGCTCGTTTACGGCCTCGATCCGGTCCAGGTCCGAGTGGTGGTAGTCGAAGTATCGCTGGGACGAAGGTACGAGGCCGAACAGCAGCTTGCAGTGTGGTTCGAGGAGGCTTATGTCGACGCCGCCGGTGCTGCCCTTGATCATCGCGCCCATGTGGTAGCGCCGCAGGGGCTCCACGAACTGCTGAAGCTCCTCGAGGCGCTGGTCGCGAGCCGAGGTATCGAAGCCGCGCGGTTGCAGCCCGCCACGGTCGGACTCGATGGCGGCGTAGTGGCTGCCGCTCTTCAGGTCCTGTTTGTGCCGTTCGGCGTAGCCACGAGCGCCACGGACGCCGTTTTCCTCGTTCATGTAGAGAACACAGCGAATCGTCCGCTTGGGGCGGATTCCTGCCGCCTGGATCAACCGCATTGCCTCGAGGCAGTGGGCGATGCCGGAGCCATCGTCGTGCGCACCCTGGCCGATGTCCCACGCATCCAGGTGGCCGCCGATGAGCACGATCTGATCCGGTTCCCGGCCGACGATCTCACCGACGACGTTCGCGGATGGCACATCCGGCAGCGTCCTGCAGGAGAGCTTCAGGTTCACCGTGACGGGTCCCTGCTCCAGCAAGGCGGCAAGCCGGTCCGCGCCCTTGGTGCTGATGGCCACGGCCGGCACCTTCGGCACCTCCTCCCTGTAGCTCGTCGCGCCGGTGTGCGGGTAGTCGTTGATCAGGGTCGTCATGGACCTCACGATCGCGGCAACGCCCCCGACGCGGCCGGCCTGGATGGCGCCCAGGCTCCGCTGGTTCACGGCCTTGCCGTAGGCGCTGAAGGTATTGAGCAGCGCGGGGTTCATGGGACGGTTGAAGAAGATGATCTTGCCCAGTGCCCTGTCACCGAGCTGCCGGAGTTGATCGAAGCTGCGCACCATGAGCACTTCGCCGGTGATGCCCGTGGAAGGCGTCCCAATGCTGCCACCCAGAGCGGTCACCCTGAACTCTTCGGCACCACCGTTCGTCCCGGTGCCCGATCTGCCGGCAGCATCGACCCGCACCAGTTTCTCGGTGTCCCCACGCACCCAGCGCGGCACCGTGATCGGTTCCCGCCGTACGTTCGCGAGACCCATCCGCAGCATCGTGTCGTAGCCCCACTGCACGGCCCGGTCCGCCCCCGGGCTACCGGCCAAACGGTGCGGCGCCGTCGCGCACAGGTCCTCGAGGATCTCGTACGCCTGCCCGTTCACCAGCGACATCGACACCAGGCGTTCGGCCCGCACCGCCAGTTCTTCGCGCCCCGCGCCAGTGCCAAGGTCGAGCTCGGGACCAAGTCGGGGGCCGGGATCTCCGCTGCGGCACGCGGTCCACAAAGCCAAGACCAGACATGCCGCAAGACCGCAGGCCAGCCTCATTCCTCGACCCAGTTGGGCTTCCTCTTCTCCAGGAAAGCTCTGAACCCCTCCTTTGCCTCCGGCGTCGCACGCAGCTTGGAGATCCAGTCGGTCGTGGTCGGAATCGCGGCTTCCAGCGACAACGGCGCTACCGCGCTGATCAACTCCTTGGCGCTGGTGACCGCAGCGGGTCCCGACGACAGCAGCTGCCCGATCACCCGCCGTACCTCTTGATCCAGCTGGTCCTCGGCAACCGCCTTGTGCACGAGGCCGATTCGTTCAGCCTCCCGGCCATCGAACCGCTCGGCGGTGAGGAACAGTGCGCGGGCCCGGCCAACGCCGATCTTCTGCAAGACAAACGGAGAAATGACGGCTGGCACGATGCCGAGCTTGGCTTCGGTCAGGCCGAACAACGCGGCATGCGTGCAGATCGCAATGTCCGCGGCGGCTGTCAGCCCACATCCGCCGCCCAGGGCGTGGCCGTGAATGCGCGCCACCACCGGCTTCTTGCAACGAGCGATCGCCAGGATCGCCTCGGCCATCGCCACTGCGCCGGCGCGATTCTCGGACTCGGGCAGCTGTCCCTGCTCCGCCATCCACGACACATCCGCTCCTGCACAGAAGCTCTTGCCGTTGCCGGACATCAGAACGACACGGCCAGGATCGGTGTTCGCTGCGGTGAACACCTGGTGGATCTCCCGGACCAGGGTGCCGTTGAATGCGTTACGCACGTCAGGGCGATTGAGGCGCACGTGGAGGATTGCATCCTCGCTCACGACCTCGAGGGTTTCGAGTTTCAGGTTCTGGAGCTTGGGGGTCATCGGATCAGTTCTGGGTCACATCCTGAAAACCGGTGCACGGTATTCAGGGATCGGGGTGTTGAGCGATGCGGAGATGGCAAGTGCGAGGACATCGCGTGTCTGGCGCGGATCCAGGATGCCGTCGTCCCACAGACGCGCCGTGGAGTAGAACGGATGACCTTCG
>QJVU01000004.1 GCA_003235605.1 Planctomycetota bacterium
GACACAGCCCAGGCCAGCGCACGGTTCGTCCTGCCGCCCATGGGGAGCTGTGTCGTGGAGGCCAGGGCGTCCCTGCGCCCGAGCGACGTGACGTTCCTGAAGGCCCGGGTCCTGCGCGCACCCTCGGGGGAGGTTGTCGCCGAAGGCTGGCTGCGGGGCGCGGAGGCCCTGGAGGTCTTGCGCACCGATTCGTTCCTGCTGCAGGCGGGCGCCTACACCGTCCAGGTGGGTCGCTACGTCGTGACAGGCGAGGCCAAGGCCAAGAGAGAGCGGGTCTTCCAGACCGTGACCGGGGCGAAACCACTGGCCATCGAGGCCGGGAAGCTCGCCCGGCTGCGCTTCTGATCCGGCGGGTTTTGCCCCCGCCGGCAGCAACCAGGGTATACGTGGGGGTCCGGTCCCAGCCGGAGGAGACTCCTATGCGCTACTCACCAATCTGCCTGGTTCCCGCCCTGCTGCTGGCGGCCGCGGCTCCGGCCCAGAAGCCCACGCTGATCAGGGACATGAACCCCACCCGGGGCTCCTACCCCCTCGACTTCCACCGCCACGAGGGGCTGGTGTTCTTCACCGCCGACGACGGCACCCACGGCCGGGAGCTGTGGCGCAGCGACGGCACCCCCGCCGGCACCTTCATGGTCCAGGACAGCGTCACCGGCATCACCAGCTCCGACGTCCGCGAGAACACCTCCCTGGGGAAGCTGTTGTTGTTCCACACCACCGACAGCCAGAACGGCCGGGACCTGTGGGCGACGGAGGGCACTGCCGCCACCACCCGCTACCTGACCAAGATCCACTTCGCCGAGACGATCAGCCTCATTGCCCTGGGTGACGTGGCCCTGTTCTCGGGCAGGAGCAGCAACACCGCATCGCCGTCCCTGTGGCGCACCGATGGCACGGCCAAGGGCACCTTCGAGCTGAAGCTGTCCAAGCCCCTGGTCGCGTTCACCAATCCCTACGTGTTCCAGGGCCGCGTCTACTTTGGCGGCGGCCACATCGCCACCAACAACATTCCGGACGTGGAGCTGTGGGTGACCGACGGCACCGCCAGCGGTACCCAACTGGTCGCGGACATCCAGCCTGGCGGTGGAACCCGCGGGCCCTACAGCAGCTTCCCCCAGGACTTCGTGGCGATGGGAGGCACCCTCTACTTCCATGCCCGGAGCCTGAACGCCCTGGGCCCGCGGCTCTGGCGCACCGACGGTACCGCCCAGGGCACCGTCCTCGTCAACCCGGTGTCCCCGATCAGCGCGTTCCACGGCCCCCACGACCTGGTGGCCTCGGGCAACAAGCTGTTCTTCGGTCTGAACAGCCGCCTCTGGGTGAGCGACGGCACCACCAACGGCACCCAGGCCTTGGGCCCCACCTTCAACGACCCGCGCTTCGGGCCCATCGCGGCCTTCCAAGGGGGCGTGCTGTTCACGGCAACCACCACTGCCGCCGGTTCCGAGATCTGGGGAAGCGACGGCAACGGCATTGGCATGACGGACATCGAGCCCGGGAGCGGGTCCAGCAACCCCAGCGCCTACGCCCGGATCGGGGTGCGGAGCCTGTTCTTCTCCGCCTTCAACCAGAAGTACGGCTACGAGCTCTGGAGTGTCGGCCGCAACCTGCGGCCGGTGCTGCTCCATGACATCAACACGGCCACGGTCACCAAGGACACGGGTTCTTCCCAGCCCTATGGGTTCACGATGCTCCATGGGCGGGTGCTCTTCGCTGCCGACGACGGCAAGACCGGCCACGAGCTGTGGTCCCTGTTCCCCGGCGCCACGTCGGAGGACTTGGGCTACGGCTGTGGGCCGAACGGGCAGGCACCCGTGTTCTCGAGCAGCGAGGATCCGGTCCTGGGTCAGCCGAACACCTACACCGTCACCGGCGCGCCGGCATCGGCCGGGGGGCTTCTGCTGCTGGGCCCGCCGGCAAACCCCTCCGTGGGCTTCCCGGGAGGGTGTCGCCTCTACCCGGACCCGAACGCCCTGATCCTGTTGCCGCTCCAGACCCAGAGCAATGGCGCCACCAGCATCCAGATCCAGACTCCCAACAACAGCGGCCTTGTGGGCCTGACCGCCGCCTTCCAGGCAGTGATCGCAGCCAGCAGCTCCCAGCTCGCGTTCACCAACAACTTGGAGTTGACGCCGGGACAGTAGGGCGCTGACAGCCAGCGCTAGCCCTTACCAGGCATCCACGACCCGGCCCCGATGGATCCGGAAGTCCAGGTAGAGCTCCCTGTCCCGGTCCTCGTACTTCCAGCTCTCGACCCCGTGGTCGAGCACCAGGATCTTGGTGGGCACGCCGTAGCGTGCCAACACCTGGGACTCGTCCCAGAGGAAGAACGACCGCTTGAACGACCTCAGGTCCGCATCCTTGAGGGCAGCCCTGCGCTTCGCGAAGGACTCGACACGGCCCCAGGCCGGTGGGGTGGTGCCATCCTGCCCCTGGCCGGCGCTCTCCAACCGCGGGCGTTGCCGCAAGACCTGCTCCAGGCGCGCGAGCTGCGCGGTGAGCTTCGAGAGCTCCGCGTTCTGGGTGACAGGCATGCGCTCCGGCGAGGCGGGCATCGCCGGCCGGATCTTCTCCGGGAGCGAGTCCAGGGTGGACCGCAAGCGGTTCAAGGGCTCCACCAGGATGTCTACCCTACTGTCTGGAAGCGGAGCAGCCTGCAGCGAGGCCAGACCATCCGGCATGGCGGCCAAAACGAATGTCAGGATGACCAGCACTCCGGCCAAGAGGCCGGTCTGGACGTAGGAGAGGACTTGGCTCATGAGGGCGATTCTCATGCTAGACTCCCCGCTGCCCACCCCCACGATGCGATTCTCATCCACGACTGCGGCGGTGGCGGTGCTGCTGACCGCAGCCACCGCAGCCGCGCAACAGCAACAGCCGACCTCGAGACCGGCCCGTGCATCGTTCGCTTTTCCCTGCGACGGCTACGTGCGGGGCCTGCACGGCAGGGGCAACTTCGGCGTCCTCATCAAACGGTCGGGCTCCGCGTTCTCCGGCACCTACCACCTTGCCGAGGACGTTTGGCTGCCCCCGGGCACCACCGTGCGCAGCATCGGGGACGGGTTTGTTCGCTACTCGGACTTCAGCCCCACCTGGAAGGACAAGCGCGGTCGCATCCATTGGAACCTGGGCAACGTCATCGTGATCGAGCATGCCCTCGAGCCCGTGGAAGAGGGTCTCGAGTCGGTGTGCTCCGTCTACGTCCACCTCGGCGCGAAGCGCAGGGTGCAGACCGGGGACAAGGTCACCCGCAGCCAGGTCCTCGGCGTGATCGGCGCCGACAGGAGCGAGGAGAACGGCCGCTACCCCGCCCACCTGCACTTCGGGATCCACCGCGGACCCTACTACCAGATCGCACCCTCGTGGCGCCGCGACCTGGAGGAGAGCGCCCGGACCACGGGCCTGCTGATCGGACCCAACCGCTTCGTCGGCGAGATCACGATCCAGCGCACCTCGAAGACCAGCGTCCTGGTCAGGTCCAAGCAGGGCGACGCGAAGGTGGGGCTGTCCCTGCTGGTGGGCAGCACCCATCCCGGGCGGAAGCCGGCGGACATCATGGGCTGGTGCTCCGGCTACGGCGACAAGCACGCCGTGCAGGAGTGGCTGCGCCCGAGTTCCTGGCTCTCCAAGCACGGAGCCAGGTGACTCCAGAGCCCACGGATTAGCGGGTCCCCACCTTGGCGGTGGCGGCGTTCGACCACGCCAGGCCCAGGGCGTTGGCCTGGACATCCAACACCATCGCCTGGAGGTAGCCCACCAAGCCGACGAGGGACTGCGAGTTCGGGATCGTGGCCTGCCAGCTGGCGCGCCCGGTGGCGTCGGTTTGCAGCGCCACGGGCACGTCGCTCGAGGTCAGGACGGAACAGCCGCTGGCGCCGAACGGGCCCAGGTCCAGGGGCAGGTTGAAGGTTCCCAGCTTCGTGTTCGACACGCCCACCCAGACCATCGCCGTGGCGTTGGGCTTCGCGAACGTCAGGTCCGCGGTGAACGGGAACCCGATCTCCGGCACGCCACTGCTGCTCAGCGCCGGTACGGCGCCGGGCTTGCCGCCACCCACACACTCGATCTGCCACGCCGGCCGGTCGCCGATCTGGCTGGGGATGCCGACCCAGGCGCCGCTGGTGAAGAACGGGTGCCTGCTCAGGGAGGCGGTGGCCGGGGCCGTGCCACTGTTCAGGAGCGCAGCCAGGAACTTGTCCCCGCTGTGCACGATCCAGACCCGCTCGTTGGCGGCCACCGAGACGGCGCTCTGGAGCGTGGCCTTGTACCAGGCTGCCGTGGAACCCGCCGTGAGCGTGGCCGTGGCCGCGGCGGTGGAAGCCGGCGCCCCGGAGGCGTCGCGGTGGATGGCGAGGGTGTCCGCGGCGGACGCGCCGGAGACCGCGCGGGTGAAGAGCTTCACCGCGGAGATCTGCATCGCCTGCTGGGAGGAGACCGCGTAGGCCAGGTCGGTGCCGGGGGGCGGCGGCGCCACGAACGAGCCACCACCCGGGTTGAGGGAGGCACAGGTGGGCGGCAGCTGGCCCGAGCCGCCGCAGCCCTTGCCGAACACCGTCCAGCTGCCCGGGGTGGCGCTGCAGGTCTGGACCGGGCTGGGGATGTTGTGGGCGGTCGTGTAGGCCGCGAACAGTTCCCGGCAGTTGGGCGTGCCGTTGTTGAGGTTGGCATCGTTGTCGTCGAGGAGGAACACCTCCCGCACCGCCGCCGGTTGGGTCGTGGCGTTGGCGAGGATCGATCCCAGCACGATGGTTTCGGCGTGGGTCTGCCCTGCGGTCTGGCCCAGCTTCTGGATCAGCGCCTGGCGCAACTTCCAGTTGGCGCCCATCCAGGTCTCGCCCTTCTCATGGGGCGAGTTGCCGCTGGGGTATTGGCGGGTGTTGCGGGCGTCCCGGATCGTGCCCATCTGGGGCTGCCCCGTCTGGAAGACAGCGATGGTGTCGGCCCATCCCTCGGACAGGCCATCGGTCTCGGCGATGCCACCGAAGACGTCGTCGAGTCCGTGGCCCCACTCGTGCTGGACCACCGGGGAGACGGCGAGGTTGGGGCACTGGCTACCCCACGATGCACCGAAGAGGATGGCGTTGTTCTGGTAGCCGGCGTTGCAGGCCTGGGGCACGTTGACCGTCACCGCAATCCGGTCCAGCGGCGCTAGCTTGCTGTGGTTGCCGAGGATGTGCGACTGCCGCACGAACTCGTTGACCTGGTCGACGAAGTAGAACGCGGTGCTCTGGGCGCGGTCGAACTCGCCCGCCGTGGACTGGTAGATCTGGATGGTCGCCGGGGTGCCGGGAGTCACCTGTTGGGAGGCCTGCATCGCGGTCCCGCTCTGGGTGGTGAAGCCGCCCACGTGGCGACCGTTGGCGAAGGTCACGATCACGTTCACCGGCGCCGTGCCGGTGTGGGGGATGTTGAACCTGCCACTGGCATCCGTGAGGCCGGAGCCACCCCCCTGCACCTGCACGCGGATCCCCGGCACCGCCACGTTCGACAGCGCCCCGGCCGACTGGATGGTCAGGTTGACCCAGGCCTTGACGGTCCCGGTGATGTTGGTGGCGCGAGGCAGGGCCGGTGTGCCCAGCGCCCTGGGACCGGCGACCGGGACCGGCGACTCCATCGGGGCCAGACCGGTTCCGAGACCGTGGCGGTCGCCGCGAAACTCGATCACCTCGGCTGTGCCGGCATCCACGTAGACCCGTCCTGGCGCCTCGCCGTCCAGCACCTTCACTTCCCACGCGAGGCGCACGGTGCAGCGCTCCCAGCCGCCGCGGTCGGCCCAGATCAACAGCCGCTCGGTGGATCTCGCGGTCTCGCGCCCGAGGTGCTTCCGCGCCACTGCCCTCGCCACGACCGCGGGAATCTTGGGGCTGGTCGAGAAACCCGCCGGGATGTCGAAGGCCAGAGACCCGAACATCGCAAGAGCCCCGACGTCGTGGATGCGCACGTCGGCGCGACCGTCCAGGACATTCAGCCCCTGGAACTGCTGCTGGTAGACGAAGACATGGGTGTGGCGCACCTTGCCATAGATGTCCTCCACGAAGGTGCATCTGCCCCGACCCAGGAGGGTCGCGAAGCGGTCCAGCACCGCCTGGGCATGGCGTCGAGCATCCTCCTGCTCCAGGATCCGGCCCGCGTCGAGGCGCAGTCCACGGCCGTAGATGGCGCTGGGGGTGCCGGCAGCGGAGTTCCATTCCGCGGTCCACCCCTCGGGCCCGTTCTCTCTCAGGAAGGTTTGCCAGGCTTCCGCAATGCCACGGTCGGTGGTGCCCTGGGCGACCAAAGGCGCGAACAGGAACGGGAGCAAGAACACGAGGAAGAACGCGTGCATAGGTCGTCTCATGACTGTCGGGGAGCCATCGCTGGCAAGGAAGGCCGAGAACAGGGGACCCGACACTCCTTTGTAGCGCGCCGGACAACTGGATGCTCTTTCCCTGGGTGCGGAAACGCACACACACGGGCTAACGGGTCACCGCGCAATCCTCCCGACGTCGTCGCAGCTCGTCCACTCCCTTTGGCGTGAGGCCTGTGCAGCCTTTCAGGTTCAGCCTGCGGAGTCGGGTCAACCCGGCCATGTGCTGCAGCCCTCGATCGGTGATGCCATCGCAGCCGGCAAGGTCCAGCTCCTCCAGGTTCTTGAACCCGGCGAGCGCTTTCATGGCCTTGTCGTCGATAGCCCGGCAGCGGGCCAGGCGCATGACCTCGAGGGCTGCGCCGGCGACGATCGGGTCCTCGCTGCGGATGAAGTGGAAGACCGCAAAGCCGTCGACGCTGACGTTGGTACCCGACAGGTCCAGGTGCTGCAGCCTCGTCAGGTTGGCGAAGCCTGCAAGCGCATGGTTCATGTCCAAGAAGCTGTCGCGCAGGTCCAGGGATAGCAACGATGTGCAGCGCTGCAGCTCCAACAGGCCGCCGGTCGTGACCTGTCCGAGGGGCCGCCCGGAGAGGTCGAGGGACTCCAGGGAGCGGATGCCCGCGATCGCCCGGATGCCCAGGTCGTTGAGGTTGCGGGCCCGGGACAGGTTCAGCCTGCGCAGCTTGTGGGTGGCCTGGAACGCCTCGAAGGCGACAACGGCGCGCCGGGTAGCACCGGACAGATCCAGACGCGACAGCTCGGGAAGGGCAGCGAGGTGCTCGAGGAAGCTGTCCTCGACACGGCTGTCGTTCAACCGGATGTGCTGCAGGCTGCGCAGCTTCGCGACGTGGCTCAGACCCCGGCCGACGATGGTCTTTGAGCAGCCTTCCAGGTCCAGGCGCGTGACCCTGGGGAAACGCTCCAGCAACGCCAGGTCCTCGTCCCGCAACCCGTAGCAGGTCAGATCCTGGATGTCGCCCGGGATAGCGTCCGGACCCGTGCGCTCCAGGTCGGCGCGGGTGAAAACCACGCCCTGCTGGCAGCGCGCGCGATCCTCGGCCTTCTGGACCAGGGGTGTGAGCGCCTTTGCCAGCTCCCACCCCACCGCCTGGTCGCCGATCCCGGCGACGCCCAGGCGCGGGCTTCCCTGGAGGAACAGCGAGGCCAGCATGTACCGCCCGTCCCGCATCTGCAGCCGGATGTTGTTGGGCCAGTCCCAGCCAGCCGGTGCCGTTGGGCTCGTGTTCCGCACCATCAGGTCCGTGAGGCGCGCGACCTCGCTTGCCTCGCGGATCTCCAGGGGAGCCGTCGAGCCCGCCGCGAACCGGTGGCTGTGCTCCCTGGTGGCGAGGATCTCGATCGTGATGGCCTCCACCCGGCTCAGGTACTTCAGGAACTCCGCCCGGGTTCGCGGACGCAGCACGGAGTCCTTCGCCTCCGGCTCTTGGATCGGTACCTCGGCGGGATCACCGCTCTGAGTATTCAGGTGGTGGATCCACCAGGCTACACCGATGCCGAAGAGCAGCACCGCCGCGGCAATCCAGAACCGCCCTGAGCCGGGTCCCGCCTGGGCCGCCTCCGCCGCCTGCGCCGCCTCCGCAGCATGGGTGGCAGCCGCCCGTCGCTGGTTCGTACTGGCCGCCAGGATCCGGTGTCGAAGATCCGGAGCCCGCACGTTGCCCACTTCCTCCTCGAGGGCGACCTCCAGCAGGCGAAGCTCAGGGGCCGGGTCCGGGTGAGTGTGAGTGTTCATGATCTCCTCCGCTTCTCGATACATGCTCGGAGCTGCTCCTTCACCCGGCGCAAGAGCGTCTTGACACCCTGCTCCGACAGCGACATCGCCGCCGCCATTTCTTGGCGCGTGCACGCTTCCTCGTAGCGCAGGCGCAGCACCTTCTGACCGCGACGTCCGAGCCCTTCCAGACAGTGCCGAAGCGCTGTCAGGTAACTGTCCCCCAGGTCCGGGTGCGTCTGCAGCTCGTAGACCGCGTCCAGGTCGAGGTCGAGGAGGCTCACCACCTCGCGGCGTCGCCGTCGCTGACGCAGGTACAGGAAGTAGAGATTCCGGGCAGTGGTACGCAACCAGGCCAGGCCCTGAGCTTCCGCACGGTCGGGAACGTCATGATGGAGCGCGGCCAGGAAGGTCTCCTGGGCGAGATCTTCGGCAAGGGATGCCGCAGCACCCAGGTAGCGCAGGTAGCGCCAGACATAGTGCTGGTGACGGTGGATCCAGTCGGCCGGACTTTGGTTCTCGGCATCTGCCGGCCGGTCGTGGGCCGTACGGGAACGGGGCATGGATGGCATCACCCAACAGGATGCCTGCTCCCTCCTTTTGGGGTCATGAAAAACACGATCCTGCTACCGGACCTGGAGATCCCTCTCGGCTCGTTGTCCTGGCAGCAGCTCGACAAGGAGCTCCCCGTCCCCGGCGCGACCGTCCTCATCGTGCACGGTGACGCGGTACCTGCCTGCCGGCAGCCCCCCGATGCGCGCAATGCCCCTGGTGTCGCTTCTCGTGTCCAGATGGGGCAGCCGCAGCCCTTCCCAGGTCGCCACACTGACCCGGCGACCCGCCAGGAGAGCTTGCGCCGCGTCTCGGATACGAACATCCAGTCTGCCCGCCTTGTGCAGCGCGAGGCTTGCCGTGGCTTCTGGTTGACCGGCAACCACCCGGACGACGGTCTTGCCGGCGAGGTCGTGGCGGCGGGACCAACCGACGGCGAACAGGTGGTACTCGCCGGGGGGGACCCCGAGGAACTCGAACCTCCCGTCGGCATCGGCGATCGCCTGGCCCTGCGGGTTGCCCTTCTCCGCCGGCACCGCAAGCAACACGACCCTGGCCATGCCGCCGCCCGACGAGGACATGGCCAGGGACGTGACCTCGCCGCGAATGGCCTGCGACGGCAGGTCGATCGTGATTCCGGCACGTCGGCCTGCATCATCCCACCGGATGGTCCGGGGCAACGCGAGGGGTTTGTCGCCGTCCTCGCTCAAGACGACCAGCAACCAGCGATCGCCAGGATTGCCGACAACGGTGGCGGCACCGTTCCGGATCGGGACACACGTCACCATGTTGTCAGCGCCCTCGGGCCCAGCCAGCAACAGCCCCGCAGCCAGCGGCTTGCCGCCGCGACGAATCTGCAGCCGTACGCAGTCGCCTTTGCCAGCGCCCTCTGCATTCAGCGCAATGCACACCCTGGTTCCGGCGACCACGTCCACACGGCAATCTGCAACCTGTCCTCCGCCTTCCGCCGTGGGCCCCACGAGCCGGACGTGGTACCTGTCCGCGGGCAGGCGGTCGAAGCGGAAGCCACCGCGCGGATCGGTGGTCGTGCACAACGGCAACTCGAGGTGCCCTCCCATGAGAGCGATCTGCCGCGAACCAGCCGCCTCCCCATGGAGCCTTCCCTCGATGACCGCGTCGTGATCCAACCAGATGACGGCGTTCCGCGCCGGGCCATCGGGCGTCACCCCCAAGACGATCGACGTGCGACCGGCGGCCGCGGGCTGCGTGCGCAGGGCTTTCAAGGAGTAGCGGCCGGGAGCGAGGCCTTGGATTGCAAAGGCGCCTTCGGAGTCCGTCCGAACCCGGAGCCTGGGGCAGACGGTCTCGAGCCAACCGGCATCGGCGGGGCTGCAGGAGACCCAGGCGTCGGCCACCCTCCTGCCCTGGGAGTCGACGACGCGGCCGCGCACACCCAAGGCCGGCCGCAGCTCCACGACACCAAGGTCCGTGCTGCCGAGCTCGCGCTCCACGGGGGCCAACCCCGGACCGGAGAACCGGACCACCCGCGCTTCGGCTGGTGGAGGTTCCAGGTGCAGGAGGCCGTCGGGCCCAGGTGTCACCCGTTCTCCACCCAGGACCGCGAAGCCATCGTGGCTCGGAACGCCGAACAGGACCCGGATCCGCGAGGGAAGGCGACGGGGGGAACGCATCACCATCCTCGCGGAGATCCCGGGTCGCCGCGCAAGCACGATCGGCTTCGCTGCGAGTTCCTGGATCGGGAGGGTGGTCTCCTCGTGTCCTGCTGCCGTGACCATGACCGCCGTCGAAGCCGCCGCAACCCAGAGCTCGAAGCACCCTGCGTCGTCGGTCGTCGTTTCCGTGAGGGCCGACGGCAGGTCCCCCCGACTCGCCGGGCCCATGCTCCTTCCGCCGAGAGCGACAACGTGTGCCCCCGGAAGGGGACGGCCGGTCTCGTCCACGACCCGGCCCCCAAGGCGGCTGCCGGTTTGCAGCTGCAAGTGCAGCTCGCTGGTCACACCGGCCTCCAGCTCCTGGGTACCCGCCACTGGCGGACCGCGCCTGCCGCTCGCCAAGACGCACCATCTACCTGGCAGCATCCCCGCCAGGGTGCAGACACCGT
>QJVU01000566.1 GCA_003235605.1 Planctomycetota bacterium
GAGGAGGGTCTCCTCCTCGCTCTGGGACAGCTCGGCATTCGCCTCGTCGGTGAGCACGTTGTCGAAGAGAGCCTCGGAGAAGCCCTCGATGGGCTCGAAGGCGGTGCCCCGGTCGGCGGTGGAGACGTCGGTGATCTCCAGCCAGGCGGTCTCCTGGAAGTTCATGGGGTTGATCGTGATGAAGTTGATCAGCTGGCGCCTATCCAGCGTGACCACGATCTCCACCTCGAAGTCGTAGGTGTCCAGGTCATCCTGGGCGATGCGCGCACGCAGCTCCTGCGGCGTCACCTGGTCCAGCTGCGCGATCTCCTCATCGTCGAGCGGCTCGTCGCTCTGGGGGTTCTCCCGCGCGTCGATCAGGTCGTCCAGGGCCTGGGCGTCGATCAGGAACTCACACTCCCAGAAGGACGAGGGGTCCTCGTCGACCATGCGGGCGCGCACGGCCAGCAGCTCGGCGAGGCTGGCGCCACGGTCGATGATGACGATGTCTTCGGGACGCAGCGGGTGGCCGACGGGGCGGCCGGAGGCCTCCCCTTCACGCCGCAGGTCGGGGAACTCGTTGAAGATCGCGAAGGGGTCGTCTTGAGCACCGAGGGTGTAGATCGTGGAGTCGCCGGGGACGGTCACGCCGGGCCTCACACGCTCCTCGAGGTGCCACTTACCACCTTCGGGACGAGCCTCCCCCACGGGTCCGTAGAAGCGTCCTTCGTAGAACCGCATCGTGCCATCCGGCGTGGGGTCTCGACCGCCGCCAGGCCTGGAGATGAGCTCCTGAGGACCAATGGGCGTGACGTCGATCGTGGCCTCCTTGGTGACCACGTTCGTGGCCTCCAGGCGGTTGAGAGTCACTGCCCCTTGGAGGGTGTTCACCTCGGCCTTGGGGTACTGGTACGGAAAGCTGTCGTCGATCTTGGAGCGATCGGTGAAGTCGTCGCCGGCGACGATCACGTCCTGCCCCAGCTGGCCCTCGAGGAGCCGCAGGTCGGTGATCATGGAGCTGGCCAGGTTGGCCAGCTGCTCCAGCTCTGCGGTCGCGGCCGAAGCCTTGGTGCTGACCTGCTGCTGGATGGTGCGGAGAGCGTCGTACTCCTCGTAGAGCACGCGCAGGTCATCTTCGATCGCCCGCATGTTCCGGTTCCAGGCGGCCGGATCCGGATCGGCGTCGGTGACCAGCCACTCGGGGCTGAACGAGGGCTTCCCGAGCTTCGGCAGCACCTTCTCGAACATCGAGAAGAGCTCACGCGTTGCGTCGCTCAGGTTCCCGCCCTCCTGCGTCAGCATGTACTCACGAAGACGCTTCAGTCCGTCGGAGATCCGACGGACGATGCCCCTCGTGGGGTTCGGAGTGCGGTAGCGGTAGCTCACTTCTTCTTGCCCTTCTTCTTCAGCTTCTTCCTGAGCTTCTTGACCTCGTCCTGGAGCTGCTTGTTGCGCTGGTAGAGCAGGCGCTTCTCGAAGTCCTGCTTGGTCTTCTCGTCGGGCTCCATGGGCTGGGTGTACAGAGCGAAGCCCTCACATTCCAGCACGAGGAGGGTACCCATCTTCTTGACGTGGGGGTGGGTGCAGTCGAAGTCCTCGAATCGCTCGCTGCCCTTCCAGGGATCGTCCTCGTTCTCGTAGAGGTAGACGGTCCGGTTCGAGTGGGCGCAGAACGCGCAGAGCGTAGTCCTGGCCGGGTCCTCGTCAGCGGGGCGATCGCGGAGCCCTACGGCCATCTGCACCTCCGGCTACAGCTTACTCGTCTCCAGCTCCACGCGGAAGCTGTTCACCTGGGGCGTCAGGACCGTCCTGACCGGGATGTTGCACCGGAGGGTGGTCAGAACACGCACATACTGCGTCAACCAGCTGTAGTGGACCTCAATCTTCCCCTCTACGGGGCGGTTGAAGTACAGGATGTTGCCGGCTTGGATGTACTGAACCTGCCTTCCCTGGCTCGGAATCTCAGTGAAGGCCTGGTGCTCCCCGCTGGTGTAGTCGGTGAAGTTCTTGGCCAGCACGTCGTTGACGTAGACCCGGACCGGAGTGTAGGTGATCCGGTCGAGGCAGTAGAGGACCCCATCGGACTCGAAGATCTCGCCGAGGCCGAAGGCGTAGCCGGACCCGGAGGTCCCCTCGAAGTTGTCCTTGAGGACCAGGACGGTGCCGTTCGTGAAGGAGTCGATCTCGTAGAGGTCGCCGTCATCGGTCAGCCGGATGCCCATCCGGACGCCCAGGTCGAAGGCCGTCTTCATGGCCGACCAGTCCCCGCCGGTCAGCGTGACCGTCGGGAGACCGTTGGTGACCGTGAGGGTGCCCGTCCGGAAGTTCGAGATCTGCGGAGCGAAAGTCCACAGCGGGTTCGTGCCATCCTGCACCCAGCGGGAGCTGTTGATGATCCCGTAGTCCACGTACGGGAAGTAGGACAGCACGACCTGGTTGTTGCGGTTGCTCTTCTCGAAGATCTCCGGCTCTTCCAGCTGCACGCTCTGCAGCTCCTCGTCGATGTCGAGGGTGTCCGCCCCGTCGTCTGCCACGTACTGGAACGTGTAGATGGCATTCGGGTCGTACCAGGCGTCGTCGATGATCTCGAGCAGGCCCCGGCGCTGCGTGTTGCTCGGGGGCGTGTAGCTCTTCACGAAGCCGTTCGTGTTCCGCAGCCCAGGCTGGACCGAGTCGCCCGGCCCGACGTAAGGGCCCTGGGCAACGCCTCCCGGCCCGTAGTAGAGGATGGTCCAGGCAGCCTGGGGCACACGCACGCCGTTCCTGCGGAGCGTGCCGGCGAGGCTCGCGATCGGCAGCCGGGTGACCGCCTGCTGGGTCAGCCTCTCGAACTGCACGAGCTCGTCGGGGACCTGGATCAGGCCCGCGTCGTCGCGCCAGTTCTTGGGAGCAATGGGGTACCGGCGATCGCGGCCGATCTCCAGGCTCCACTCAGCGGACGTCTTGTAGAACGTCCCGAGCCCGTCATCGAACGACGGGTGGATCTCTTCGACGTTGATGCCAGCCGAGAGCACGGTCGAGTTCGACACGTACTTCGGAGAGGCAAAGTGCCCCAGCGGCTGGTAGAGGTTGTGCTGCAGACGCAGGTCGCGGATGCCGACCACGTACTCGTACGTGCGGATCGCGACCGTCTTGTCCGTACCTGCTACCTGCTCTCCACTGGTCAGCTGGGTGACCGGATTCATGGCCTCCGGCTTGGGCTTGGCGAGTGCCTCGCCGCCCTTCTCCAGCGTCTTCCTCATGACCTTGAACGCCTGCTCGCGACCCTGCTGGAGGGTCTCACCCTCCATCAGCATCCGGAAGTCCTCCGTGGCCTG
>QJVU01000136.1 GCA_003235605.1 Planctomycetota bacterium
GGACCAGGAACATGTTGGCGTTTGCCGGGCCGCCACGGATGTCCAGTGAGAACGAACTGTTCAGCTTGGGGGTGCCGGTGAAGAAGAGCGTAGGGGTGGTGTTGTTGCTACCCGGGCAGCCGAGTCCGTAGACATTGGCCATCGCCGTCTTGTAGCAGATCTCCACGGCGAGGCCGTTGGATGCGAGGTACGTTCCGGTGGTCGGCTCGGTTGTCCAGCCACTGATCTGGAGGCGCTGGCGGGTGTTGTTCACGCGGAACCCTGTCCCGCCGCTCTGACCCGCAATGTAGGCGCCGGTCACGGTGATCTCGATCACCAGGTGGCCGAGCTGCGGGATGTAGGTGAAGCTCTTCTGGAGCCCGATAGGGTTCCATTGGTTCTGGGTGTGGGGCCAGTCATAGCTCTTGGCGTCCAGGACGGTCTGGGCGTTCTTCATGTTGGCGGAGAACGTCGTGCTCAGCGTGCTCCCACTCAGGGCGAAGTAGCCGAGCCGGATCCGGAGGCTGTCGAAGTGGCGGGTTCCGGTGCCGGAGGCCATGAATTCCAGCTCGCTGATGTTGCCGGTTGTCGTCACGTCCGTGTTCAGGAGCAGGATCTGGTACTTCGTGTTTCCCCACTTCGAGAGGTTGGCCTGGGTGCTGCCGAACGGGATCACGTAGCCGCTGTTCAAGCTGGTGGTAGGGACCTGGTAGCAGGTGCCTTGGGCGACGAGGGATGCCGCGCCAAGGGCGGTGGCCATGAGAGCGTGCCGTAGCATGGTTTCCTCCTTGTGAATGTGCGAAGCAGGGACTGCGCCAGCCTACTGGCCGATGCGCAGCCGTCCGTAGTTGGTGGCGCTGGCTCCGAAGCCGTTGGCGTTCTTGTCCCAGGGGAAGGCCTGGGTGTAGACCTTCACGCAGTCCAGGCTCGCGTTGTTGGGGACGGCGAACTTCTGGGAGAAGGTTCCCGTGGAGGACATCGGCTGCAGGAACACGAAGTCCAGGCTGGTGTAGGCATGGCAGCTGGAGGTGCCCGGCAGAAGCAGCGGTGTTTGTGGCCGTTGCACACCGATGACCAGGAACATCAGGGCGTTGTTGAGCCCGCCGGCGACGTCCAGAGAGAACGAGCCGTTGAGCTGGGGCAGTCCCGTGAACCCGAGGGTCGGGGTGGTGTTGTTGCTGCCGGGGCAGCCCACACCGTAGACGTTGGCCATCGCGGTTCGATAGCAGATCTCCACGACGACGGCGGCGCTCGAGCCCAGGGTCCCGGTCGTCGGCTCGGTGGTGAACTTCGTGGCGTAGAGGCGCTGGCGGTTGGGGCTGGCGGTGCGGAACCCCGCCGAACCGCTCCCGACGTAGGCACCGGTCACCATGATCTCGATCACCAGGTGGCCGAGCTGGGGAACGTAGGTGAAGCCCTTCTGGAGCCCGATGGGGTTCCACGCGTCCTGGGTGTGGGGCCAGTCGTAGTTCTTGACGTCCATGACGGTCTGGGCGTTCTTCAGGTTGGACTCGAACGTGGTGCCCAGCGCGGTTCCGCTCAGTGCGAAGTAGCCGAGTCGGACCCGGAGAGTGTCGAAGTGGCGGAGGCCGGTGCCCGAGGGCTTGAACTCGAGCTCGCAGATGTTGCCGGCCGTCGACAGCTCCGTGTTCAAGATCAGCATCTGGTACTTCTGGTTTCCCCAGTTGGCGAGGTTGGTCTGGGTGCTGCCGAACGGGATGACGTTCCCCCCGGAGTTGTTGGTGGCGGTGATCTGGGTGCAGGTGCCTTGCGCGACGAGGGAGGCTGCGGTCAGGGCCGCCGCGAGTGGAAGGATCCGTAGCATGGCTTGGTCGTCCGTTGAGATTGAGGCCTTGAGCTTCGGGGGGATGGCTCTAGAGTAGAGCATGATAGTGACCATCCCGGTCCCTGCACATGCGCGCCAGGACCACTGCCTTCATCATTCCCCTCTTCGTGCTCGCCACAGGCTGTGTCTATAGCCGGGGAATCATCGGCTTCGCCCAGCCAAGGACCGCAGAGGCCGCCGCTGGCAGCCACCCGGTGGTGAAGCCGAAGGTGCGGGGCGAAGCGGCGTGCTCCTACCTGTTCGGTGTGTTCCCACTGGGTGATCCCGCCGTTGCCACGCAGGCCATGCGGAGCCTCGGCGAAGCGGCCGGTACCTCCGACGGACCCATCGGTCTGGTGAACTTCACCGGGGACGAGGTGATTGCCAACTACTTCGGCGTCTTCACCAGGCGGTCGCTTTCGATACAGGCCGATGTCGTGGACCTGGGCAGATAGCCGACCTCGCCTCGGCGGCGGGGCTCAACCGCCGGCCGTCGTCGGGGGCGTGGGTTGCCGAGGGGCCTTGCCGGTCCGTCGCGGCTGAGGCTCCAGCACCACTGGCTGCCGAGCGTACTGGCTCGAGAGTGCGTGCAGCTTGCTGGCCACTTCACCGGTGGCTGTATGGAGCCTGGTGAGCGGCTCCAGCATCTGCAACAGACGCTGCCCGTGCTGCTCACATCTTGCCAACTCCTGCCGCAGCGCAGGCTGTCGGTCCATCAGCGCTTTGTGGAACGCCGCGACGGTGGCCTCGCGGAGAGCGCGGCAGAAGTACCGGAGCGTGGGTTCCACGGTGGTGCGGCCCAGGTCGTCGCGCAGCCCGGTGGCGCGTCTGCGCAGCCAGGTCTTGCCGGCCTCTCCGAGCCGAGAAGCCTTCTCGCCGGGGGGGATCTTCTTGTCGAGACGCTCGCTGCCGCCGAACAGCCGCTGCCGCACCCGGTCCCGGGAGCGAAAGGCCACCAGGTCGAGCAGGCCTCGGCGGATCGGGATCTCGTCGGGGTCGATCGGGGCCAGCGGCGCAGACCACTGGGGTTTTCCGAGGGCCGCCAGCGCATCGCGACGCAGTGAGGCGATGTCGACGCCTGCCGCATGGAGAGCGTCGCGGCGGTCCGGCTCGAGGTCGAGGCCTCCGTTGGCCGAGAGGCAGGTCTGCTCGAAGCGGCGCCTGGCCGCCTCGTAGCAGCGATCGCGGTGTTCCCGCACCAGCGGCATCCAATCGTCGCGGATCAACGCGTCCAGGCTGTGGCTGGACAGGAACCACGTGTCGATGCTGGCCAGCATCGATCTCCCGACGCGCGCGCTCTCGTCCCTGGCCAGGCGTTCCACGTCTGCCGTGACGGCGGCCTCGAAGCGGGCGAAGCAGGGGGCCCAGTCCTGTTTCAGGAGGCTATCGATGCGAGAGAGCTCGGCGGCCAGTGCGTCCCGGCGGCTCCTGGTTTTCTCTGCGTCGCTGCGGAGCTGAAGGACCTCCTCACCGTTCACCAGCCGCTGCA
>QJVU01000067.1 GCA_003235605.1 Planctomycetota bacterium
CGGCGACGGCGACAGCCACGCCCGCACCAACATGCCGATTCTCCTGGCGGGTGGCGTGGGCGGCTTCGAGACCGGTCGTTCGGTGTCCGCCACCGGGCAGCCCACCGGCGCCCTGCACGCCTCGATCATCCAGCGCTATGGCATCGACGTTGGCTCCCACGGCGACCCGGCCGGACGAGCCATCGCAGGTCTGTAGCCCTATCTCGGCGAGAACACGACGGCGTCGTCGCACCCCAAGAAGCTTGCTGTCTCACCCGTCGCCATCCGGTACCGGCCAGCCACACAGACCTCGCCAACGCCCGGTTCCAGGTCGGACGGCCGCGGTACGAACAGACCCACCAGGTCCCGGGCCCGATCAAAGGAGCCATCGGGTGCAAGGGTGTGCTTGCCCCGGGCCGTAATCGCTGATGCTCCCCCACCGCGTAGAACCTCAGCACGCGAGCCGAAGCGCAGGCTTGCCACCTCAACGCTGGTTGCGTCGAAGGCGCGGGCCTCCCCCACGGCAGCAGGCGTGATGGTCACCAGGGCGACCTTCACGGGGGTCCACGGCACCACCACCGTCAGTGGCCAGCTTGGTGTGACCACCCGCATGGGGATGCCATTCCAGCAGTCGACGACGCCGTTGCTCTCCGCTCGATCGTTGTCGCGGAGGGAGTCAACGTAGGTCGGTCCACTGCCGGCGATCATCGCACTCAGTCCGAATTCGTGTGGGCCCGGCACCGAGCACGCCAGCTGCAAGGTCGCCTCGACGGGTCGGCTGCCACCCACCGGCAGGCCAGATACGCCGAGCTGCGGTGGGGGGATGAGATCCAAACCGGGCTCGACGCTTGCAGCCCAATCGACCGTTGCGTCAGCGGGTCCCTGCGGGCCGTGGTTTGCGGCCATCAATGTGACCCCCGTCTCGACCTCGACCGTGATCGGCTCGCTGGCATCCACCTCAGTCTCGAACGTCCACGTGGGTTGACGTTGTTCGGAGGTCAAGTCAAAGGTAACCGGCGCCCAGCGCCCCTCGCCGAAGCCGAAGCCATTTTCCAGTAGACCCGTCTCCAGGTTGTCGAATGTCTCTCCCTGCAGCGTGACCCGGGTCCAGTAGTCACCCCAGCTTCCCTCGACCGCCAGGTCGACGTCGAGGTCCCATTGACGAATCGAGGTGATCTTCACCGACAAGGTTTCCGCGGAAGTTGCGCCAGGCAAAGCCTGGGAGAGGAGGAAGTCATGTGAAGGCATAACGGAAACCTTTCATCGCGACCCAGCAGGTACTCACCCCTGCCCGGCAAAGGGTAGCCGCCGGCCGGAACCGAGTGTTGCGTGGTGCCGGAGCGATCCGGGCTGCGAAGCGTACACAGGGAGCGCGCGAGCCGCGTGATGGAGCCTCGAAAGGAAATTGCTGGTGGGGCCGACGCCTTTTTCTGAGCGGAAGGCAGCACCCGGTGCACTGTCATGGCAAGGCGCATCCGGGCTCACCGGGGTCGAAGAGCGGGGCGCGTGCGCATCGGGGTCGCCCAGGAACCTGGGAGGTCCTGTGTTCTCCGTCGCAAGGTCGGGTCGGGCCACCCGTACAAGGCCCAGGGCCGCAGCGGTCGCGCTCGTAGCTGCGGCAGCGAACACAGGGCGCATCGACGGTACCGCCAAACGAAGGCAACGAAGTGCGGCGGGACGGAACACAGGAAGTCGGAGCTGCTGGTAGTACCGCTGAAGTCGGGGAAGGCCGCCCCAGGACGACCCGGCGGAGGGAAGCGGCAGCCGGTCTACGACAACGACTGGAGGGAAAGATGCTGGGAACACCGAGTCCCGTCAGTGTCTCAACGAAACTACAGAAGATCGCGAAACTGGCGAGTGACGCACCGGGCGTTGCACTCACGACGCTAGCCCATCACATCGACGTGGCGTTCCTGCGGGAAGCGTACCGTCGCACGCGCAAGGACGGCGCAGTAGGCGTGGACGGCCAAACAGCGAAGCAATATGCAGCGGACCTCGAGAGCAACTTCCAAGGGCTGCTGGACCGCTTCAAATCAGGTCTGTACCGCGCACCAGCCGTACGGCGCGTGCACATCCCGAAGGGCGACGGTCGCAAGACCCGACCGATCGGGATTCCGACCTTCGAGGACAAGGTCCTGCAGAGGGCGGTGGTGATGGTGCTTGAGGCCATCTACGAGCAGGACTTCCTGGACTGCTCATATGGCTTTCGGCCCGGACGCTCGGCCCACATGGCGCTTGAAGCGCTATGGCATGGAACGATGCGGAAGGGTGGCGGCTGGGTGCTGGAGCTGGACATCGAGTCGTTCTTCGACACGGTGGACCATGCGCAGCTTCGGGCGATGCTCGACCAACGGGTGCGCGACGGTGTGATACGTCGCGCGATCGGTAAATGGCTGAAGGCTGGCGTGCTCGAAGAGGGTGTCGTACATCGCACCCACGCGGGCACGCCGCAGGGTGGGGTGATATCGCCACTACTGGCGAATATCTACCTGCACCACGTCTTGGACCTATGGTTCAACGATGTGGTCCGTCCGCGCTTGCGCGGCGAGGCCACCCTCGTGCGCTACGCTGACGATGCGGTGATCGTCTTCGAGAACGAATCGGACGCGCAGCGGGTCCTGCGGGTGCTCCCCGAACGCTTCGCGAAGTACGGGCTGCGCCTGCACCCGGACAAGACCCGCCTGCTCGACTTCCGCCGGCCACCGAACGACGGCGGCCGCGCGGGACGAGGGGGCGGGCCCACGATGCTGGGCTTCACACACTACTGGGGTCGCTCGCGCGCGGGCAAACCGGTGGTGAAGCGCAAGACGTCAGCCAAGAGCCTGAGCCGGGCGTTGCGCAGCGTCGGCCAATGGTGCCGGATCCACCGGCACCGGTCCGTCGCCGAACAACACGCGGCTCTCGTGCGGAAGGTGCATGGGCACTATGGCTATTTCGGCGTGACCGGAAACGCTCGCTCGCTGAGCAACTTCGTCCGGCAGGTCGAGCGACGGTGGCGCTACTGGCTCCACCGTCGTAGCCACAAAGGGAAGATGACCTGGGAGCGCTTCGCGCGTTTGCTCAAGCTCTTTCCCCTGCCTCCGCCACGGATCGTACATAGCGTCTACCGACGTGCAGCGCCTGCGTAGACCGAGGAGCCGGATGCGGTAGTGCCGCACGTCCGGATCTGTAGGAGCCCCGGGAGGGCAACCTCCCGGGGCCACCTGGCCGTCCCGTGACCGTGACAAGCCGGGCTCGGACGCTCGCCGCGGTACACGCGCCGACCGTCGGGCTCGAGCTTATACACGCTCGAGGCGCTCGACAG
>QJVU01000622.1 GCA_003235605.1 Planctomycetota bacterium
CCTTGGACTATGAGAGCGCGCTGAGCGCTGCCGTCCGAGATGATCCGGACGTGCTGGTGGTTGGAGACGTATCGACGCCCGAGAGATTCGACTTGGCGCTGCGCGCCGCGGGCGACGGTCGACTGGTCATTGCTGCCCTCCATGCACGGTCGGTTGCGGCAGCCCTTCGCCGCGCTTTCAACTTCTACACCACCTACGACTTGCTGCACATCCGCAAGACGTTGGCGTCGGTCTTGAACTGCGTGCTGCGCGTGCAACTGATCCCGGACAAAGATGCCGTGACGCAGGTGCTGGCGACCGAGTTGCTGGTCATGGACGAGGCTGCTGCCGCTGTTGTCCGGGAGGGGTCTCTGGACCGTCTCAACCTGCTCCTCAACATGGAGGGGACTACAAGCGGTCACAGCATGGATGCCAGTCTGGAGAGCCTGCTGCGCCGTGGCCACATCACATTCGAGGAGTCCTTCCACTTTGCGGACGACAAGTCGAGGATCCTGAGGAGGTTCAAGGGCAAGGACGCTGCCAAGGAACTCAAAGGGGTCGAGAGTTAGCGATGGACAGGACAGGGCTGGAGAAACTGCTGGGTGGGATGGAAGCCTCGAAAGCCACCACCCTGTATCTGGTGACGGGCCACAGTCCGAGGATCCGGACCTCTGGGAAGCTGATTCGCTGCAGCGGACCCGAGCTCACCAATGAGCGGCTGGAGGCGCTGGGTCACGAGCTGTTGTTTGCAGACCACCGTCAGCAGTTGTCCGTCGGCGAAGAAGTACAGGTGCTGTACACCGCTCAGAACGGCGTCCGGTTTCGCGCCGTTGCGATGCGCCAGTGGCATGGCCTCTCCATGGTGTTCCACCGCATCCCGAGCGAGATCCCGACGATCGCAGAGCTCGGCCTGCCACCCTTGACCAGCTGCTTTGTCGAGTTCCGAAGCGGTCTACTGTTGCTGACCGGCACGTGGGGCTCCGGCAAGAGCTCGACACTCGCCGCGCTCGTGAACCACATCAACCACAACTCGCAGCACCACATCGTGACCGTCGAGAAGCGCATCGAGCTGACCCATCACTCAATGAAGTCGATGGTGCACCAGCGCGAGATTGGCGTCCACGTGGAGAGCTTTGCTCAAGGCGTTCGCGACGCCTGCCTGCATGGTGCCCAGGTGATCGTTGTGAGCGAGATCAGCGACTATGCAACTCTGGATGCCTGTCTCGAAGCTGCGGAGAAGGGCTTCCTGGTCTTGAGTACATTCCATGCCACCAGCGTGGTCAGCGGAGTCACGAAGATGATCGGGCTGTGTCGCACCGAGGACCGCCCCAGAACGCGCTTGAGGCTGTCGTCCGTGCTGCGGGCGATGATGTCGCAGCACCTTCTCCAGACAACCGGTGGCAACGGAAGGGTCCCGCTGGTCGAGATCCTGATCAACAACCAGGCGGTGGGCAAGGCAATCCGTGTCGGTCAGTTCCGGGATCTTCCGGAGCTCATGCAGAAGGGGCGTGGTCTGGGTATGCAGACCATCGACATGGCATTGCAGTCCTTGCTCAGCAAGGGCGAGATCACCGAGAAGGACGCGTTGGACCACGCTGTGGACCGCGAGTCGGTCCTGTCCCGTCGGAAGGTGCCCAGCAACTGGTAGGTCGCCACGTGCTAGCGGCCGGCTGGCAGGTGCCCTGCGACCGGTTGGGGGTCAGGAGGCTTGGATCAGCTGTGGTCGCTTGCGTCGCCGCAGTACCTTCTGCTTGACCGCGACCCCCAGCTTCCGGCGTGCATCCACGAGATAGGTCTCGAGCTTGGATGTCTCCTTGCCACGAACGGCGTTGAACAGCACGCGGAATACCCGCCACGGCCGCACCAGGAAGGATGTGCCGTAGAAGGTCAGGAGCAGTCGGTATTTCCACAACGTCAGCTGGCGAGCGCTGAGGTGGTCGCAGTAGTTGTTCTCAGGTAGCAGCTTCTCTTCGTTGGCGAACACCGGTGTGAGCAGGAAGTCATCGGTCAGGTCGATCCGACCTGCTTCGAGGAGCTGGTAGTAGAGCTCTGTGTTCGGGATCGGGAAGAAGAAGCCCACGGCGGAGTCATCGATGCCGGCGATCGCCAGTCTGCGGACCAGACGCATGGTCTCTCTGAGATCTTCCTGCGTGTCGTGCGGGAAGCCGATCACCATGAAGGTGGAAATGTTGAGCCCGTTGCTGACCGAAGCCCGGACAGCGTTCATGAGCGACTCGGTCTTCATCCGCTTCTTGATCAGCCTGCGGGTGCGTTCACTGCCGCTCTCCGGGGCAAAAGCCATCGACCGACCACCGGTCCTGGCGAGAAGGCTCGCGACCTCGTTGTCCACCACCTCGCAGCGTGTCCCGGATGGGAACTGCCACGTTATCTTCAGGTCCCTTGTCAGCAGTTCATTGCAGAAGTCGATGATCCACTGCCGCTTCAGGATGGCGGTCAAGTCCTGAAACGGGAAGTTCGTGGCACCGTACGTCTCGTGCCAGCGCTGAATCTCGTCGACGACGTCCTTCGGGTCACGGGCGAACCACTTGGTCGTCCACATACCAGGGTTGGAGCAGTAGGTGCACTGGTACGGACACCCGCGAGTGGCCAGGATCGGGATGGTCACCCCCGCGTCGACACCGCATATGAAGCCATGCCTGGTGTAGGTCTGGATGTCGAAGAGATCCCAAGCCGGCCACGGGATCTTGTCCACATCACGGGTGCGCATCGGCGGCTTCAGGCTGCGAGTCGGGTTGCCCGCGGAATCCCGGTAGAGAACCCCCGGGAGAGAGGAGAAGTCCTGCTCCTCGCCGTGTCGCCGGCGTTCCAGCGCGGCGAACAGCGCCAGAGCTGTCTCTTCGCCCTCGCTGAGGACGATGAAGTCCAGCGGCGCTTGCTGCATGGAGAACTCCGGCAGACCGGTGAAGTGCTCACCCCCGCAAACGAGCGGGATGTCCGGGTGGCGGACCTTGATGGCCTTGATCAACTCGCGGACCAAGGGCCACGAGAATGACCACATGTTGGTCAGCCCGAAGGCCCCCGCTGCCGGGTCAAGGCGGTCGACGATCTCCGGGATCGTGAGGCCGAGGGCAAACAGTTGTGGCCGGGCGCCCTGGGTCACCCGGTCCGGGGCTGCGCCCACAGCGTCCACCACCGACACCTCGTGACCCGCTTCCCGGAGGGTTGCCGCGATGTAGGCCAGACCCAAGGGCAGGCTTGGCCGCAGCGCGGTCATCGCCTTCACGTTCAGGTAGAGCGGTGGGTGAATGAGTTGGACCTTCATTGCGGGAGAGACACTGTTGGG
>QJVU01000631.1 GCA_003235605.1 Planctomycetota bacterium
CCGGTTTCGGCATCCCAGGAATGTGGCGCCAGGTCGATCCAGCCGTGGCTGAACAGCACCAGCCGGAGATCGAAGCCCATGGCCCGTAGCCGGATCCGACGGCTGTGAGTGCTGGCCACGGCCGCAAGTCACCGGGGGCGCATGTTGGGCAGACCTCGGCTTTGGATCTGGGTCACCGTGCTGGTATCGAACTTCATCAGCACCGGGATCGCGGGGTGCGTTCCCCCCGACCCGCTGCGCACCTGGCCCTTCACGGAGATGGTTTTTTCCCGGAACGCGATGGAGACAACGAAGTCGCTGGAGCGGAGGTAGGGCTTGAACTTCGGACCCTGCAACTCGCCCACGAACAGGGCGAGCGCCTTTGCGCAATTCAGGGCCGCCTGATCGGCGTTGCCGAAACCCAAGGGCTCGTTGGTGAGCCGGATGCCCTCGTCCTTCAGGAGGTCACGCCAATGCTCGACCCTGGCCGGATCGAAGGGCGTAGCGATGCCGCGGCGGACACGCAGGAACGTTGGCTCCGTCCGTCCCTCGAAACGCGCCAGGAAGAACTGATTGCGGAAGTGGTCGCTGAGGAAGCGCTGTTTCATGTGAGTCAGCGTGCCTGGTGGATTCTTGACGAAGAAACGCGCGGCCGTCTCCTTGGCGGTCTCCCTGACGTCGATGCCTGGAACGAACTGCACGAGCTCGAACACCCGATCCACGTTGTCGCCGTACCCTTTCTCCAGGCGCTTGACCGGCCCGATGCCCTTGGCGAACCACCAAGTAGTGTCGGAGACGGAGAACCCCTTGCTGGTGATCCTTACCCGCACTGCATCGAACTCGCCTGCAGGCACCTTGACCTTGTCCTGCATCTCCTCGATCCGGGCCCTATAGAGGATCTTGAGGGTCTCAGGGTCGGGCTGTGGCGTCCCAGCCATGGTCTGCACGCTGCCGGTCTCGGTCCACTCCCAGGTCAGGGTTGCACCGACGGGCCCGGCGAGGATCCGCTGCGGTTCTCGATCGCGGCTCACGCCGCGCCAGCCACCCAGGTAGCCACGATGAAACCGGAACACGCCGCCTTTGCCGCTGGACCAGTACTCGTAGTTCCGATGGTTGCCCCTGCGGTAGGACAGCTCGAAACAAGTGCCCCCCTTGACCGCCACGCGCCCGAGGCAGGTGTACACACTGTCCAGCGCCTTGTCCTCTGTCCCGCCGGTATCGCGGTAGCGCCAGCTGGCGTCTTCCGCCAAGGGGTAGTAGTTGCCGTCCTCGGCGCTCTTGGCCGGCCTGTCCTGTGCAACGGTGGCGGCGGCCAGGAGCAGGCCGATCAGGATTCTCGATGTGAGCAGTTGTCCCATTTGGCACTACCGTACAGGCAAGCGGCCGGAAGGTCGAAACCCTCCGGCGCGCTCACTTCAAGCGGCTCGTTGCAGTGGACTGCTACTGCAGCTTGTAGCGGGTGTGGGGGAAGTAGATCCCGCTGGTATAGGGTCCGAAGCCTGTCGTCGTCACGGTGTCACGCTGGTACAGCGTCTTGTAACGCGGCAGCTCGTCGGGAGGCAGGCTGTTGGGGAGCGTGATGTCCGTGGCCGCCGTCAACTTGAATCTCTTGGTGGTCGAGTCGCTCCAGGCGGCCTGCAGCCACAGGTCCAGTCCGGCGAAAGCCTGGTTCCAGGGGATGGCCCAACCCATGAGGCCGCTGTAGCCGTATGGCGCCAACGTCTTGAAGGTCATGAGGACAACCGGCTTGCTGAAGTCCACGTAGAGGCTGTTGCACTCGGCGCCGATGTTGACGCCGTTGGGGTTGCCAGCCGTGCCCAGTGCCTGCAGAACCGGCGCATCGGGTGCGGTGTAGTAGCTGTAGTGGTTGAGGTTGAGCTTCCCGCGGAGCGTGATCGTGGAGCTGTTCTTGCCATAGGCGTAGCCATAGCCATAGGCGTAGGCGCCGCTCGTGAAAGTGATCGCGGAGTCGTTGCACAGCGGCGGCGTGGTGGGAACCCGCGTGATCGTCCCGGAAGTCTGGCTGGTGGTGATGCTCTCGCCGTCCAGGTAGAAGTAGGCCGATGTGTTCCCACCCCAGGTGCCATTGTTGACGAGTGTGCCCCCACGGAAGGTGTAATCCGCAAGGATCGAGTTCTTGGCGCTGTAGACCCACGGCTTGGTGAAGGGGAAGCGCAGCTGGCCTTGGGTGCCGCCCCAGGAGTCGGGCTTGAGCGTGGGGAATCCGTTCTGGCTGGGCCAGGTCCACTTGTTGTCGAACACCCGGGTCGGGGAGGTCCCGAGGTTGCTGGCGAAGGTCGTGGTCATGGTCGCGTAGTTGGTCGGCTCCGACATGTCCACGGAGATGTTGGTCCACGTGCGGCCGGTGGCCGTCGAGGAGGTGTGGGAGCGGTTGTCCAGGCGGAAGGCCACCTCGGTGATGGACTTGGCCTTGCCGTCGCTGTGCATGTCGTCGGCCTGTTGGATGTGCATGTCGGACCAGATGCCCATCAGGTAGGCGTAGTGCGCACCCTCGCTGGTAAGGCCTCCCGGCGGTGTGGTCATGGAGCTTTGGGCGGGCAACGACGAGGCGCAGAGGAAGAGTCCTGCGCAGGCGGTGATCAGTCTCTTCACGGGTAAAGTTCCTTTGTTCGGTTTGCGAGATGAGATAGGAAAAACTCTGTACCCAGCCAGTGTCCCCCTTCGGGTGGAGCGAGACAAGAGAGCGAGACAAAGACGGAGGGTGGCTCGGGGGTGGTTCCTGGTGTTCGGAGGCGCACGACCCCGGGGGACGAGGCACCGGCCGGCACCGAGAAAGAAAGCAGCCGGAAGGCTGGAAACCCTCCGGCGCTCTGGTCTTACGTTGGTCTACCGTGCTCGTGGTCCGCGCTACTTGATGGTGTAGCGCGTGAACGGGAAGTAGACGCCGCTCTGGACTGGACCGAAGCCCGTGGTGGACGTGGTGTCCCGCTGGTAGACGGTCTTGTAGCGGGGCAGCTCTTCCGGCGGCAGGGTGCTTGGCAGCGTGATGTTGGTGGCGGCAGTCAGCATGAACCTCTTGGACTGGGAGTCCGTCCAGGCGCCTTGCAGCCACAGGTCCAGGCTTGCAAACTCCTTCCGCCAGGGCAGGGCCCAACCCATCAGACCGCTGTAGCCATAGGGCGGCAGCGTCTTGAAGCTGAGCAGGACAACCGGCTTGTTGAAGTCCACGTAGAGGCTGTTGCAGCCCGCGCCGATGTTCACGCCGTTCGGATGACCACCGGTGCCCAGCGCCTGGATCACCGGTGCTTCGGGTGCGGTGTAGTAGCTGTAGTGGTTGAACACCAGCTTCTCGCGAAGGGTGATCGTGGAGTTGTTCTTGCCGTAGCCGTAGCCATATCCGTAGGTGTAGGCGCCGGTCGTGAACGTGATCGCCGAGTCGTTGCACGAAGGCGGAACGGTCGGGACTCGCTGGACGCTGCTCGTTGTCGCTGTCGTGTTGATGGTCTCGCTGTCCAGGTAGAAGTAGGCCGATATCGTGCTACCCCAACTGCCATTGTTGGCGAGGGTGCCACCTCGGAAGGTGTAGTCGGCCAGGATCGAGTTGTTGCCGGAGTAGACCCAAGGCTTGGTGAAGGGGAACCGTAGCTGGCCCTGGGCGCCCCCCCAGGAGTCGGGCTTGAGTGTCGGTGTGCCGTTCTGGCTGGGCCAGGTCCACTTGTTGTCGAACACCCGGGTGACCGAGGTCCCATGGTTGCCGGCGAAGGTCGTGCTCATCGTGGCGTAGTTCGTCGGCTCCGACATGTCCACGGAGATGTTGGTCCAGGTTCGACCCATGGCCGTCGTGGACGAGTGGGCGCGGTTGTCCAGCCGGAACGCGACTTCAGAGATGGAATACGGCTTGCCGTTGCTGTGCATGTCGTCGGCCTGCTGGATACGCATATCGGACCATATGCCCATCAGGTAGGCGTACTGGGTACCCTCACCGCTGAGGCCGCCCGGCGGCGTGGTAAAGAAACCCTGGGCAGGTAGTGAGCAGCAGAGGAAGAGGCCTGCGCAGGCAGTAATAAGACTCTTCATGGGGAGGCTCCTTGAGTGGTTGGAACGAGACAGGAACTTGAAGTACGAATAAGGACGTACTTTCGGGGGAGTCCCCAGTTTCTCCGCTGCCAAGGGAGTGACAAGACGCGCGCGGTTTCACCCCGGAGAGCGAAACCGCACTGTTTGCGTCTGAACGCAATCGCGCGACTCGGTCTTGTCGCCTACTGGGTCTTGTACTGCGTGAACGGGAAGTAGTAGCCGCTGGTGAGAGGCGTGGTCAGGGAGAACGAGCCGTCGGGATCGCCGCTGTATGCAGTCTTGTAGCGGGGCAGGATGGACGGTGGCAGACCATCGGGCAGCGTGACCTTCACCGCCGATGTCAGGCTGAACGCCTTGGTCCTGGAGTCCGCCCAGGCCGCCTGGATGTAGACGTCCTGGTTGGCGAACCCGTTGTCCCACGGGATGGCCCAACCCATCTGGCCGCTGTAGCCGTAGTTGTTGATCGTCTGCAGGGGGACCAGGGTCACCGGCTTGCTGAAGTCCACGTAGAGCGGATTGCACCTGGCGCCGATGTTCGTGCCGTTGCTGCCGCCGAGGCCGAGGGCATGGACGACGGGAGCCCCATCCGGGGCGGTGAGGTAGCTGTAGTGGTCGAGCTGCAGCTTGTTCCGCAGGGTCACCACGCTGCTGTTGGGCCCGTGGCTGTAGGCGAACCCGTAGGTGTAGGCCCCGGCGTTCGGGATGGCGACCCCGGAGTCGGCGCACTGGTTGGGGACGGCGGGGAGCCGGAAGGTCTGCCCCGGTTTCTGGGTCGTCGTCAGCGGGTCGCTGTCGAGGTAGAAGTACGCACCGACGTTGCCGCTCCAGGTGCCGTTGTTGGCCAACGTCCCGCCCCGGAAGACATAGTCCATCAGGATCTCGTGCCGAGCCGTGTAGACCCAGGGCTTGGTGAACGGGAACCGCAGCTGGCCGTTGACACCGCCCCAGACGTCAGGCTTGAGGAGGGGGAACCCTGTCTGGCTGGGCCAACTCCACTTGCTGTCAAAGGCGCGCGTGGGCGTGGTGGTGATGTTCTGGGCCCAGGTCTGGCCCATGCCGCTGTAGTTCGTGGTCTCGGAGATGTCGAGGGTGATGCGGGTCCAGCTCCGGCCGGTGGCCGTCTGGGTAGTGTGGGCGCGGTTGTCGAGGCGGAAGGCAATCTGGTTGATCGCGGCAGGCTTGTCGTTGACATGCATGCCGTCGGCCTGCTGAAACCGGGCGTTGGCAAACCAGCCGAAGATGTAGGCGAACTGGCTGCCCTCGGTGGTCAGGCCGCCGGGTGGTGTGGTCATCGAGCCCTGCGCGAGGGCTGGGACACAGAGGGCCATCACGGCGGCGGCGAGTGTGGTCTGGTTCACGGGATTAACCTCTCGAGAAGCCAAAGGAGTTGTGGGGTCGAAGAGCAACGGGGGCGGGCAACGGGGGCGGTGTGCAGCGCCGGGGCGGGGCGCAACGGGCCAGTCTCTGTGTCGGAGGCGACCGTGGCAAGGGCGGGTCGAGTCCCCGGTGTCAAGTCGCCGACGTGCGTATTCGCACGCGGATCTACACTGCGGCGGCCACGAACAGGCCGTCCGCCGACCAGGTCTGGAACCACCTTGTGACCTGGACTTTCTCCGTGGCAAGAGTCCCGAGTGCGTCGCCGAACGTTCGTCCCTCACACAGCGCGGCGAGCACTCCGAACATGGGACGGGACAACGTCAGGCGATAGACGCGGTCCTGGTGGCGGTAGACCGCGACATGCTGTTTCCTCCGTGGAGGGATGCCCGGATCCTTGCCGTCGAGCACACCCTGCAGGTAGGTGTTCACCGGGTAGCTGAAGCACTCCACCTGCAGGGACGGGTTGGGCTCGAACACCACCCCGGCCCACTGTGGAGGCGTCAGGTAAGCGAGGGTGCTCACGTCCAGGGGCTCGAATTCGGGGGCGTCGAAGGCGTTGGTCATCGCTACCTCGAGACGGGCGAGGTCCCTGAGGAACGCGCGGTTTGGCAGACCCTTCCGCGTCGCCACGTATTCGGGCAGCTTCTTGTTCAGCTGGTTCAGGTTGGGATGCCGACTGGGATGCCGTTCCAGGTAGCCGAGGACGACTCGGGACCAGCGGTCTCTGCCCAAGGCGTGGACCAGCCCGCGATGGTCGGACTCCAGCACCTCCTTGAGCCGGGCAAAGTAGCCGCCGTTGTATATCTGGACCCGTTCGAACGGGTCCATGCGATCGTTGGGCAGGACCACCTCGCCGCTGCGGACCCTGGAGGGTGACACGATCCTTCGCGCGGCTTTGCTGTGGGCGCCGACCTCGGCACTGTGTGGGTGTTCCACCAGGATCGACATCCACTCCTGCAGCTGCGCGAGCTTCATGCCGTTGCCCCTGCTTCCATGCTGGGAATCACGCCACGGTACAGCTTCGCCTTCCTTGCCTCGTCCCGGACCTTCTCGAAGGACGGAATGTCCGCATCCCACTCCAGCAGCGTCGATCTTCCCCCGCTCAGCTCCCAGGCTCGGGCATACATGCCCCAGACCTCGTCGCACACGGGCGCCGAGTGGGTGTCCAGGAGATGGGTTTCGTAGACCGTGTGCCCTGCCAGGTGGAACTGCACGACCCGGTCCCAGGGCACCTGCTCCAAGTACTCATGGGGATCGAAGCCATGGTTCCGCGCACACACATGGACGTTGTTCACGTCCATGAGGAGGCCGCAGCCGGACTCCCGGGTCAGGGCCGTCAGGAACTCGGGCTCGCTCATCGTGCTGTCGGCGAACTCCAGGTAGGTGCTGGGGTTCTCCAGGACCAGGGGCATCTCCAGGATGTCCTGCACCTGCGCGATGCGCGGCACCAGGTGGTCGAGCGCTTCCTGGGTGTAGGGTATCGGCAGCAGATCGTGGAGGTTCTTGCCGCCGACGCCGGTCCAGCAGAGATGGTCGGACACGAACACCGCGCCGCAGCGGTGGCGAAGCTTCTTCAGCTCGCGCAGGTAGTCCATGTCCAAGGGGTCCGTGGAACCCACGTTCATGGACACTCCGTGCATCACGATCGGGTAGCGCTCGCAGATCTGGTCCAGGACGTGCAACGGACGGCCGCCGGTGTGCATGAAGTTCTCGGAGAGGATCTCGAACCAGTCCATCTCCGGCCAGGTCTCGAGAATGTGACCGAAGTGCACGTTGCGCAGGCCGATGCCTACGCCGAGGTCTTTGCTCGTGAGGTCCTGGAGCTGCAAGGGGCACCCGTTACGAGCCACGTTACCCGCGTGATCCCAAGGAAAGGGAGTTTCTTCGGGAGGCATGGTTGGAGGAGACCGGATCACCTCGGAGACTCTGGCCATGATCCGACCCGCAGAGCCCGACGACGTGCCGGTGATCCTGGCGCTGATCCGGGAACTGGCCGGGTACGAGCGGCTCCAGGACGAGGTGGAGGCCACCGCCGAGTCTCTCGCAGAGCATCTGTTCGGGGTGAGGCCCTGGTGCTCCGCCCTCGTGGCAGAGGAGGGGGAAGGGGAGGTCGTGGGCTACGCCCTGTTCTATCCCTGCTACTCCTCGTTCAAGGCCAAGTCCTCCCTGTTCCTGGAGGATCTGTTCGTGACGCCACGGGCACGGGGGCGAGGACACGGCAGGGCCCTGCTCCAGTCATTGGCAGCGGTAGCCCGGGAGCAGGGAGCCGCTCGCATGGACTGGAACGTGCTGGACTGGAACCAGTCCGCGATCGACTTCTATGCGGCCCTTGGGGCCGAGGTGCTGGAAGACTGGCGGCTCTGCCGGATCCAGGGAGAAGCTCTGGCCCGGCTGGCCGCGGGGCGGTGATACACTCTTCGGCCCCCGGACTACTTGCTCCCCTCCTCCCCGTGAAGCTGCTCCACCTCTGCTTTTGTTCTGCGCTGATCCCGGCGCTGGCGTCCTGTGGTGGCGGCAGCAGTGGCAGCGGGGTGCCCGTGGTGCCCAGCCAGGAAATGCGCCTGGCGGGCCCGGGGACCGGAGGTGGCGATGGCGAGGCCCTGGCCGCCGCGGTGCTGCTGCAGACGGATCATCCTGTGGCGCGCCCGGGGCGGCTGGACTTCCGGCTGGCCCCCGGACTCGGGGGGGAGCTGTTCCGGCTGGCCCGCCGCCACATCCTCACCCAGGTGTGGGGAGGTCCGGGGGGAGCTTCGTTGGTCGGATCGGCGTACATCCGCAGGCTCGCCGCGGCGGCGGACGCCGCGCCCGACCGGAACCTGAACGGCACCAACCTGGACGAGGTCCTGGCCGCGGACCTTGCGAACCTGGCGAACCTGGCGGGGACGGAACCCGATCCGAAGCTGCGCCCCATCGTCTTTCCTTGGGAGAGTGGGGATGCCCGCTATGCGGCGGCAGTCGACCCTGGCAATCCCAAAGGCGAGGCCACGCTGCGGCCGAACAACGGCTACGTGAGCCTGGCCCAGGTCGGGCGGGCAATGCGGGCGCGGGTGCTGCTGGCCTGGGGTCTCCTCAGGGAGAACCGTGGCAGCCGGCCGGGCGCCACCGCCGAGGATGGGAACCTGGGCCTGGTCCTGTTGCAGCAGGTGGTGGCAGCCGAGGAAACGCTGTTGGCCTCGGTGGTGTACGACGGCCGCGCTCTCTCCGGCCTGATCTCTCCTCGGGACTACAACCCCGGCGAGGGGTTCCGCTGGCTGCCGGCGCGGTTCCAGGTCGTGGCGGATCCGAAGCTGCCTCAGATACCGGAGACCTACCGGGTGGTGGACGGGGCCAGCGATCTGGAAGGACTGGCAGAGATGCTGCAGGCCACCGCCGAGGTAGCGTTCCTGGCCTCGTCCCAGAATCCCAACCCAAACCTGCGGGACCTGTTCGAAGGCAACCCCTTTGGCACACCGCCGGGCAACGACCCCGGGCGACCGACGGACCCGATCGGAGCGAATGCCCAGGGAGCCGCGGAGGTGACCTGGGATGTGGACATTCGACCGCTCTTGGGTTTCCGCTGTGCCAGCTGCCACCGGAGCCCCGACCCGGATGCCGGCCTGAACCTCGAGACCTACGAGGCGACGCTGAACGGCGGCAACAACTCCGGCTCCCAGTCCAGCACACCTATCATCGTCAAGGGGGACCACGAGAAGAGCCTGCTGTGGCAGGTGCTGATCGCCGCCACCAGTGTTTCGGCGCGCATGCCCAAGAATGGGTCCCAGCTGCCCCAGAGCGAGCGGGATCTGATCGCCCAGTGGATCGACGACGGAGTACCGAAGTCACCTGCCCAGAAGCCACAGCCCGTGCGGTTGGGTGTGGACCTGACGTTGGTATTGCTGCGCAACCTGCGGGCGATGCACATGGCGGTGGACGGTGCTCTTCACCACCGGCACGAGGGAGATGCTCCCTCCGGCTGGGTCAGCAGTGCCGCCACCGGCCGCGCGCTGATCGCCCTGTCGGCGGCGGTGCAGGTGTTGCCCGAAGAGAGCGAGGCCAAGGACACTCTGCAGAAGGCCGCTGCCTTTGCCATGGCCAGCTTGACGAACGACAAGGGCCAGGTCGTCGAAGGGTATGATGTCGCCAACAAGACGGCCGAAGGCCAGGCCGACCTGTTGACGCACGCCAACATGACCGCCGGGTTGCTGGCGGCTGCCAGGACGCTGAACAGCGCTGCGTTGGAAAAGCGCGGCCTGCTGCTCACCGAGGTCTTGGGAAGTGACTTCCTCCAGAACAACAACCTGTTCCGGACCGACTTGCGGATCCAGGGCAAGCGCTACACGCCGCGGAACCTCGCCGCGCTGATGGATGCGGTGCGCGAGAGTGTTGCGGCCCTGGGCCAGGGCGGCGACCAGCTGTTGGGGAGCTACGAGTCGTTCCTCGGGCTGATCCGGGCGTTCCTGGTGTTCTCGGAGGTGGACGGCAACGAGGTGCTGGGAGACGGCATTCCCGACACCGACAAGAACGGCATCCCTGAGCCGGTCTTCGCTGGCGACCAGCACGGTCGCGCGCCGATGTTCGCTGGCGCGGTGCTGGAGGGTCCCGCTCCCGGCGCGGAGCCCGTGGACTCACCCGTGCTGTGGTCCAGGGACCTCGTGCCTTTGTTCCGTCAGAAGTGCGCCGAGTGCCACCTGGACGGCGCCGAGCAAGGTCTCTACCGGATCGACACGCCGACCTTGTTGAGGAAGCCTGGGGAGTCCGGCGGCGAGTTCCCCCTGGTGGTGCCTGGCAAGCCCGAGGAGTCCCTCTTGTATCGAAAGCTCCAGGATCGCCGGCCGCCCGTCGGCGAGCAGATGCCGTTCATGACGCCGCCGCTGGATCCCCGCGGCAAGGCGCTGGTCTTCCGTTGGATTTCGGAAGGAGCACGGAGCCGGTAGCGTGGGCGGTGACCTGTTCCGAGCGCGCCGCCAGCGACTCCTCGACAAGCTGGGGGATGGTCTCTTGTTCCTGCCCACGGCACCCCAGACCCTGCGCAACGGCGACGTGCACCACGAGTTCCGGCCCGGCAGCGACCTGCACTACCTGACCGGGTTCGACGAGCCGGAGGCAGTGCTGCTGGCGTGGCGTACCGGCCGCAACAAGCACAAGAGCGTGTTGTTCGTGATGCCCCGCAACAGGGAGAGGGAGATCTGGGACGGCCCGCGCCACGGTGTCCGGGGAGCGGTCAAGCGCTTCGGAGTGGATGAGGCCCACCCCATCGACAAGCTGTGGGAG
>QJVU01000547.1 GCA_003235605.1 Planctomycetota bacterium
ACGCGCGCAGGACCGTAGCGTCGCAAAGGCGATGCAGGAGGCGCGCGAGCCTGCCGGCGCGCCGGCCGCCCACCTCGCGGGCATTGTCCAGGACCTTCATCAGGAACCTGCCTTTGATGCCCGGCAGCTTCTGGCACCGGTTGACGATGCCGTCGTGGATGCTCTCCCATATCCGGGGCACTGCGGCAAAGACCGTGGGGCGAAGCCGCCGCAGATCCTCTTTCAGGTTGCGCCTGCTGGTGTAGACGAGTTGGCTGCCGTGGGCCATCGCCAGGTAGTCCATCATCCGCTCATAGACGTGCCACGCAGGCAGGATCGAAAGGAACACGTCGTCCGGCACTATGTGCAGGACCTGCGCCACCGCGTGGATGTTGCTGCAGAGGTTCCTGTGGGTCAGCATGACTCCCTTGGGTTCGGCGGTGGTGCCGCTGGTGTAGACCAGGGTCATGAGATCCTCGGGTTGAACGCTGCGACTGACCTGGTCCAGCTCCTCCATGCGGGTTGTGCCTCTCGCCATC
Source organism: Planctomycetota bacterium (assembly GCA_003235605.1). The sequence goes on from QJVU01000547.1 coordinate 519, forward strand.
AACTCCGAGAGCGTCAGCGCGGAATCGCGCTCCGTCTCATCCTGCAAGCTGGCCACGTGGGCCAGCTCCGGGAGCTGGGACCGGGATGTCAGCATTTCCAGCTCCTGGGCGACGTCGTCGTTCTCCACCAGAGCGAGGCGGCACCCGGAATGGCGTAGGATCTCCAACAGTTCTGCTGGCGCACTGTCGGCACCGCGCGGCACGTCCACCATGCCCGCGTAGGCCACGGCCAGATCCGCGACGATCCAGCGGTAGCTGTTCTCAGCGATGAGTGCCACTCGGTCGCCGGGGCGGAGTCCAAGGGCGAGCAGGCCGGCGGCCAGCCGCCGCACGTCTTCGCGGAGCTGGCGGTAGGTAGCCGCACCTCCGCCCTGGCTGTGCCGGCGAGGCACGAATACCCGCTCTCCGAAACGGTCAGCCACCCGGTCCACCAGAGCCGGAAAGGTCTGTGCGCCAAGATCGGTCATCTGCGGCACCCTCGAGCGACGCGAAGTTAGCGGCTCGTGGCCCCCGCGCCAGGGGGGATATGGGAGCAGGGGACCGGCCGGACCAGGTTCTGTGGCCCTGCCCCCTTGACTTACAATTCGTCGGTTCCTACGACTGCTGCCCTCTCGACGCGGCCGATGCCCGAAGCTGGAGGAGGCGTCGGAGACAAGCGGGTGTAGCTCAGTGGTAGAGCATCACGTTGCCAACGTGAGGGTCGTGAGTTCAAGTCTCATCACCCGCTCCATTCCCCTGTTCCCTCCTTCCTTGCCCATACCTGCATCCATGACGAACGCATCCAACTCTTGTAGTGCCGCACTCCGTCTGTCCACGATCCTGCTCGCCCTCGCGTGCCTCTGTGGCTGCCAGTCGACATCGACCGGCTCCAGCAGCCTCCAGGCGAGGCAGCCAGCCCGAGCTGAGGCCAGCGGTCACCGTAGCATCGATCGGGCGTATCTCCTGGCCGTGGCCAAGCTCGACGAGGAGAAGAAGCAAGCGTTGGAGGACAGCCGCTTGAAGGAGCTGAGCCCGGCCCAGATGCGCCAGGTCGAGGATTCCTTCGAGAGCCGGAGGCAGCAGCTCAGGGCGCAGTGGCAGGAGGCGCGGGCGCGCCACACCCAGTAGCGGGGTGCGTGCGAGTCCGCACAGCCTGGCGCGTCCGGGTCGGTCGGCCGAGGTGAAACCTTGTTTGTGGATCCTGCACCCAATAGCCTGACCTGAGTCCTCTCGTCCTCATCCTCGAGGAGGAACCATGAGCAGGTTGCTGTGGCAGCCCATTCTGGGCGCGTGTTGTCTAGCCGGCGTGCTGCCGGCCCACTGCCAGGTGTTGACCCCCAACGGGGGCGAGGTGCTACGGGCCGGCAGCCAGGTCACGATCAAGTGGAAGATCGTGGTTGCGCACCCGCAGAACAACTGGGATCTCTGGTACTCCACGACGGGCCCTAACGGCCCGTGGATCCCAATCAAGATGGACATGCCGGTGAGTCAGACATCCCTGGTCTGGACGGTGCCGAACACGCTCTCCTCCACGGTCCGTTTCCGAATCCGCCAGGACAACGTGACCTACGACACCGAAGACATCAGCGACCGGGACAGCACCATCGCTCCGTCGCTGTCAGCCAGCACGTCCGAGGTGTCCATCACCACCGGTGGCGCCCAAGAACTGACCATCGACGTGGGCGCCACCGGTGCCAACAGCGGCTATTGGGTGGCAGGTTCGGTAACGGGTACGAAGCCGGGGATACCCCTGGGGAACGTGGTGCTGCCGTTGCAGTACGACGTCTACACCGCCTACACGCTGGCGGCCCCCAACTCTGCGCTGCTGCAGTCCTCTCGGGGAGTGCTCGACGCCAACGGCCGGGGCAAGAGCACCTTCAACGTGCCGAAGGGGCTGCCTTCGGACGCCCTGGGAGTGAGCATACACCACGCGTTCGTTACGTACGCGGGTACCACCATCCTTGGGGCCAGCAACGCGGTGTCCGTCAAGCTGGTCCAGTAGCGGTACTGTTCCGGCGGCCGAACTACTGTCCGCGCGGCAACACCGGCTGTGGGTGTTCCTGGTAGAAGGTGGAGATCTGGCCCCAGACCTCCTGGGCGGTTTCCGCGTAGCAGATGAGATCCAGGTCTTCAGGAGAGATTGCTCCCTCCTCGACGAACATCTTCCAGTTGATCAGGCGGTCCCAGTACTCCCGCCCGAACAGGATCACCGGGATCGGATCCATCTTCTCGGTCTGGATCAGCGTCAAGGTCTCGAACAGCTCATCCATGGTGCCGTAGCCGCCAGGGAACGCCACCATCGCCTTCGCTCGCATCAAGAAGTGCATCTTGCGAATCGCGAAGTACTTGAACTCGAAGCAGAGCTCCGGACTGATGTAGGAGTTGGGCTCCTGTTCGGTCTTGATGGTGATGTTCAGGCCGATGCTCTTGGCACCCACGTCGTAGGCACCGCGGTTGGCCGCCTCCATGATGCCCGGGCCGCCACCGGTGACGATCACATAGTCGCACCTCTCGTCCATCTGGCAAGTGCTGCTCACGATCCTCGCGAACTCGCGAGCCTCGTCGTAGTAGTTGGCCTTCTTCAGGACGTTCTTGGCGATGCGGACGTCGCGCTGCTTGTCGGGGTTTTCGGGATCCCGTGCCAGGATGTTCTCGGCCCTGTGCAGCCTCTCTTCCGCGTCTCCACGCTCCAGGATACGGGTGCCGCCGAAGACCACGATCGTGGACTTCACGCCGTAGGCCTGTTGCAGCAACTCCGCCTTCTTCAGCTCCAGCTG
>QJVU01000256.1 GCA_003235605.1 Planctomycetota bacterium
GGACCGTGGTCGTGGTGCTGGTCGGCGCTCTCGAGCTTCCTCCAGTTCGCGACCAGGATGATCAGTCCGATGATGATGCCGAACCCGGCAGCATAGAACGCCCACTTCCACTCGATGTAGTTACGGATCGGCGCGGCAACGATGTTGGCGACCGCAGCGCCAATGTTGATGCCCATGTAGAAGATGTTGAACCCCACGTCCCGCTTGGGATCTCCGGGCGCGTAGAGGTTGCCCACCATCGCGGAGATGTTCGGCTTGAAGAAGCCGTTCCCGAGGCACAGGCACGCCAACCCGGTGTAGAAGAACCCCAGCCCTGCGGTGCCCATGAGGAACAATCCGGTGGCAAAAAAACAGCCACCGATGAAGACTGCCCTGCGGTGGCCGAGGTACTTGTCCGCCAGCACCCCCCCGAGGAACGGCGTGAAGTAGACAAACGCCAGATACGTGCCGTAGATGCCGTTCGCTTCGTCTCGGGTCAACCCCAGCCCCCCGCGCTCCACATCGGAGGCATACAAGACCAGAATGCCCACGAGCATGTAGAAGCTCAGCCGCTCCCACATCTCGGTGAAGAAGAGGGGGTAGAGACCTTTGGGATGACCGGTGAGCAAGAGACCTCCTCTCTTGGTGGGCGAGAACACAGGAATCGTGGAGTAGCCGCGCCGCTGTTGCAAGAATCGTGCGGCACTGGAGCGACAGCTTGGGGAATCTCCTTCCGAGCAGCAGGCGAAGCGGGTAGAAACCCGCTCCACCCGCACCTCACACCCGCGCAAGAGGACATGCCATGACCGACCAGTATGCCCCTCCCAAGGCGCCGCTAGATCAGACCCAGGCGCAGTGGTTCGGACATCCCCGAGCACTGGCCGTGCTCTTCAACGCCGAGCTCTGGGAGCGATTCAGCTTCTACGGAATGCGGGCGCTCCTTGTCCTCTTCATGGTGAACTACCTGGGGTACGACGAGTCGGCGCGGGCCTATCCGATCTACGGTGCGTACGGTGCACTCGTGTATGCGTTCCCGGTCATAGGAGGCTGGATCGCAAACACCTGGATGGGCTACTCACGGTGCGTGGTCCTGGGGGGTGTCATCATGGCCGTGGGCCAGTTCTGCCTGGCTTCGAAGTCAGAGTTCGGCCTCTTTGCCGGATTGGCGTTCCTCTGTGTCGGCAACGGCCTGTTCAAGCCGAACATCTCCAGCACGGTGGGGCGGCTGTACGCAGAAGGAGACCCTCGCCGTGACCGGGGTTTCACGATCTTCTACATGGGGATCAACATCGGTGCCCTGGTCTCACCCCTCGTCTGCGGCCCCCTCGGTGAGAGCGTCGATTGGAGCCTTGGCTTCATTCTCGCGGGCTCCGGCATGCTCCTTGGACTGGTCTGGTACTGGAACGGGCAGAAATACGTGGGTGATCACGGTGAGCCTCCGGACCCCGCGCTCCTGCGCGCGCCACTCGTTGGACCTCTGAACCGCCTTCACCTGATCACCATCTGCGCAGTGCTCTCGGCTCCGCTGGCAGCGGTCGGTCTCTACTACGTGGAGGTCTCGACCTGGGTTATCCGCGCCATCAGCCTGATCGTCTTGTTCATCCTGATCGGCATGGCCGTCAAGCTGGAGGGGGTGTATCGACTGCGCCTCTGCGCCCTGATGGTCCTGATGGTCTTCCACATGTTGTTCTGGTCGGGTTTCGAGCAGGCGGGGAGCTCGTTCAACATCATGACCAAGAGACATGTCGATCGTGAGGTGCTCGGACTCACGTTCGACGCCAGCGTGTTCCAGAGCGTGAACCCGTTCTTCATCGTCACCCTGGCCCCGCTGTTCACCCTCCTTTGGCACGCACTCGAGCGCGTGAAGCTGAACCCTTCGGTGCCACTCAAGTTCGCATACGCCCTGGTCCAGCTGGGTGTCGGCTTCCTCATCCTCGTCTGGGGCATCGCCAACTCGGACGCCAACGGCACCATCGCGCTCGTGTTCATGATCCTCTGCTACCTGCTTCACACGACCGGTGAGCTGTGCCTGTCCCCGATCGGGCTCTCCGCGGTAACCAAGCTCTCGCCCCAGAAATGGGTGGGGTTCTGCATGGGGGCCTGGTTCCTCACCATTGCGAACGCGCACCTGTTCGCGGCCCTGATCGCCGGGCTGACGGGCGGTTCCGGAGACGGCAAGGAGCTGACCGGAAAGCAGGCCGTCGCCCAATACTCCGAGGTATTCCAACAGGTCGCCTGGATCGCCTTTGGCTCGGCAGCCGTGCTCATGCTCCTGACTCCAGGGGTCAAGAAGCTGATGGGTGACGTCAAGTAAGCGTCAACGGCACCCCGAGCATCAACGCCTGTTCCGCTGCCTCGGTGAAGACCCGGAGTCCGTGCCCGGCCTGATCCAGGAACCCTTCATCGGGCGCCACACGACCCATGCGAGATCCCTCACCGAGCTGCAGGGTACGGACGTTGAGCTGGCGCAATTGCAACCCCAGGCCATCCAGGGAACCCAGCACCACCTGTTCGCCATTCGGCAGCGCATGCTTCATCGTGAAGGCGAAGTCCCCGGGCACCCAGAGCCCCGGGATCACCACCTGCGGATAGTGGCAGCGGGCAAAGTCCTCCGCGCTGATCTCCTGGAAGGCCGGGTCCATGTCCACTCTGGGGGGCACGCCGTCGGGCCATCGCAGGTCGGTCTTCTGGGCATGGGCCGCCAGCAGCAGCAGGGCGCGGTGGGCGCCATCCGGGAGGTCCCGGGACCAACACCGCTCCTGGTCTTCGTCCCACTCCAGCGGAGCCGCCAGATGGGGCTTCAGCGCCTCGTTCAGGTCGTCCCGCCAGCGGCGGACACCGTGGGCGATGCGCTCCCGAGCTTTCGGATCTTCCCCCCCGAACATCCTGGTCAGCGACCCGACTACCAGCTTCACGAAGCCGTCACCGCAGGACTTCGTCCTTGGAGTCCCGCGCCATCAGATCCTGCACGGCCTGGCGCGGGGCCACCCCTTCGAAGAGAACCGCGCAGACCGCGTTGCAGAGGGGCATCTCCACGCCCAGCTCCTTGGCGCGCTTCTTGACCACCCCGCTGGTCCAGACTCCTTCGGCCACCTTCTTGGTGGAGGCCAGGACCCCTTCCAGGGTCTCACCCCGGCCGATGCGCTCGCCGAAGGCGCGGTTGCGGCCATGTCTGCTGAATGCGGTGACCGCCAGGTCGCCGACCCCGGCCAGGCCGAAGAACGTGTCAGGACGCGCGCCTTCAGCAACGCCGTAGCGCGACATCTCGACGATGCCCCGGGAGAGCACCGCGGCCTTGACGTTGTCGCCAAAGCCCAGGCCGTCGGCCATGCCGGCGGCGAGGGCCATCACGTTCTTGAGGGCCCCGCACAGCTCCACGCCAAGCAGGTCCTCGTTGCCGTAGATCCGGAACGTCTCGGAGCTCAAAGCATCCCGCCAGCGGGCGACCTCTTCGGCGTTGGATCCTGCCAGCACCACCGTCGCCGGCTGTCCCAGCGCCACCTCCTCGGCATGGCTCGGACCGCTCAGCGCCAGGACCTCGTGGCCCTTCCCCAGGACCTCGTGGAGGATCTGGCTGGGACGCCGGGCGGTGTCCCGCTCCAGGCCCTTCGCCAGGGAGACGACCGGGACCGCGGCGGGCATTGCCTCCTTCAGCCCGGACATGACGCCGCGCACGTGCTGCGTCGGCACTGCCATCAGGACCACGTCGACACGGTCGAGCACCAGGGCCGGATCGGGGCTGATGAGGATCTCGTCGGGGATCTGCACGTCCGGCAGGTAGCGCGTGTTGTCGCGGGTCCTGGCCAGTTCCTCGGTGTATGCGGCGTCGTGGCCCCAGAGGGAGATCCTGTGTCCGGCCGCCCGGGTGACCAGCGCCAGGGCGGTGCCGAAGCCGCCGTTTCCCAGGATCCCGATCTTCATGGCGCTAGTCGTCCTCGTCCGTGCCCTTGGTCCGGAAGTTCCGGATGTTGCTCCGATGGGTGTAGAAGAGGGAGGCGGCAATGACCAGCGCAAAGATGATGACGGGCCATCCCTCTCCGGTCGCGACCGCGCCCATCGCCAACGTCAGGCCGATGGCGATGCTGCCCAGGAACACCTGGCCAGTGAGACCGCGGACCAGGAAGAAGACCACGAGGGCGACGCCGAGGACCCCCGGCGTCAGGTAGGCGAACACTCCGGTGGTGGTGGCGACGCCCTTGCCCCCCTTGAACCCGAGGAACGGCGAGGTGCAGTGGCCGAGGATCGCCGCAGCGCCCACGAGAACCACCTGACCGCGGTCTCCGGCGAAGACTGCAAGCTGCGCGCCCGCCCACCAAGTCGGCAGGAAGCCCTTGGCAAAGTCCAGCAGGTAGATGAGCAAGAACATCGGAATCTGCCACGGGGGCTGGAAGGCCCGGGAGGCGTTGGTGGCGCCGGCGTTGCCGGAACCGATGGTGCGCACGTCCAGGGCCAGCAACAGACGCACCAGGAGGTAGGCAAACGGGATGCTCCCGAGCAGGTAGGCGCCAATCGAGCCGAGGAGCAGATCCATCGGGGCCGGGATTGTAGCCAGGGGTCCGCCAGCTATCTTCCCCAACCCATGGCTCCGACGGCCCCGCGACGGATCGGAATCGACACCGGCGGCACGTTCACCGACATCGCCGTGATCAAGGGTGGCCGCGTCGTGGTGCGGAAGGTGCCCTCCACGCCCAAGGACCCGGCCCGGGCCGTTCTGGAGGGCCTGTGCCAGGTGCGGGACGGAAACGAGGTGGTCGACATCGTCCACGGCACCACCGTGGGCATCAACGCCGTGCTGCAGGCCAAGCTGCCCCGCACGGCGTTCGTGACCAACGAGGGGTTCGTGGACCTGATCGAGATCGGCCGCCAGGAGCGCAGCGACATCTATGACCTGAACCCCCGAAAGCCGCTGCTGCCGGTGCCTCGACGCCTGCGCTTCGGAGTGCAAAGCCGCCGCGCCGCCGACGGCAAACGCTTGGAGAAGCCGACTGCCACCGAGTTACGCGCACTGCGACGCAAGCTCGAGAAGGCGCGGGTGGGTTGTATCGCCATCGGACTGCTGCACTCCTACAAGCACAGGGGTGACGAGCGTGAGGTGGCCAGGGCGCTGGACGGTTTGGGGGTACCTATTACCTGCAGCGCTGACCTGTTGCCCGTGCACGGCGAGTACGAGCGCTTCGCGGCGGCCATCCTCAATGCCGCGATCCGCCCGATCGTGAGCGACTACCTGGCCCGCCTGGAGAAAGCGGTCCGGCCCGGCCGCCTGCGGCTGATGCGCAGCAGCGGCGGCATCATGAGCGCCGCCGAGGCCAAGATCTTTCCGGCCCGCGCCGTGTTTTCGGGGCCCGCAGGTGGAGTGGCCGCCACGCGGGCTCTCGCCAGGGACCTGGGCTTTGGAGATACGGCGATGCTGGACATGGGGGGCACCTCCACGGACGTGTGCCTTGTGCGTCCTGCGGGTGCCCCTGCCGAGGGCGGCGTCAGCCGCCTGCGCGGCCTGCCCCTGGCGCTGCCAGCGGAGGACGTCCACACCATCGGCTGCGGCGGCGGCAGCATCGCCTGGGTAGATGCCGGCGGTGCCCTGCGCGTGGGCCCCCAGAGCGCCGGTGCCGAGCCCGGGCCAGCCTGCTACGGCAAGGGCCGCGAGCCCACCGTGACCGACGCCCACATGGTGCTGGGACACATGGGCTGCGACACACTCCTCGGTGGCGCCTTTCCCGTGGACCCGGATCGCTCCGTGGCGGCGGTTGCCGCGATCGCCCGAAGGCTCGCGCTGTCCTTGGAGAGCACGGCGCGAGGCATTCTGGAGGTGGCAGAGGTGAACATGATGCGCGCGTTGCTCACCATCACCGTGGAGCGCGCCACCGATCCCATCGGCGTGGGACTGGTGGCCTTCGGTGGCGCCGGCGGCCTGCATGCTGCCGGTCTGGCGCAGCGCCTGGGAATGCCGGCGGCAGTGGTGCCCACTCACCCCGGAGCCTTCTCGGCTGTGGGTCTTGGCCTGGCAGGTGAATCCGAGGAGATCATCCTGCCAGTGTTGCAAGAACTCGGTGACCTCTCACCAAGCCGGCTCTCCGATCTGGCTGAGCAGTGCAAGGCTCAGGCGGTCAGCGCCCTCGACGATCAAACGTCCCGGAGCGCGACCGTGCACGTGGAAGCGCGCTTGCGTTTCTCCGGGCAGGGGACGGCCCTGGCGACACCCCTGAAGCTGCCGTTGCACCAGACGTTCTGCGCACTCCACCGGGGGCGGTTCGGCTTTGTGCCCCAGGGACGCGCGATCGAGGTGGTGGAGCTGCGAGCGCGCGCCGAAAGACACGGCCCGAGGCTCCGGCGTCCGAGGGTGGCGAACAGCAAGAAGCGACCAAGACCACACCACGAGCGCCGCGCGCCGGTGGGTGGCCGCCCCTTGCCGGTCTATCGGCGGGAGGATCTCCTGCCCGGTCAGGAGCTTGCCGGTGCCTGCCTCGTGGAGGAAACCACCGCCGTAACGCTCGTACCGCCCGGCACGCACTGCAAGGTCCTGCCCCAAGGACTGTTCCTGACCCGGAGTTGACAGCGCGAGACAAAGAGCTAGATTCGCTCTTGGAAAACCCAGATCAGCGGGCGAGGTAAGGAACAGGAAAAACCACCCAGGCCCGCACAAGCGAACTTTCGCCGGGGGTTGTCCGCCAAGGACGTAAAAACTTGACTCTCCTTCTTCCCCTTTTCCCGAAGTTTCTCCTCCGGCATTTACCTCCCCGGCACCGGTTCTAACCGCGGCCGCGGAGTTCGAGTTCGGTTTCGGCAGCCTGCAGGAACGCCGCCGCCTGGGGATGCTTGGGGCGCATCTTTAGCAGGCGCCGCCAGTCTTCGATGGCGCCCTCGAGGAAGCCCTGGCCGTAGCGCAACAGCGCGCGCTCGTGGAGCAACTGTGCAAGACGGCTGCCTGCCGTTCGGTTCTCGGGGAAGTCCAGCACCAGAGCCTCCAGCAGATCCATCGCCTGCTCCATCTCTCCGCGCTCGAGACATTCCTTGACCGCCCGCAGCTGCCTGGCCACCCGCACGTCTTCGGTCTCCGGCTGATCGGGCTTGGGGGCCTGGCGGCGAGGGACCTGCCGGCGGGGGGCCGGCGGCTCGATGCCCAACGGCACGGTCTGCACCTGGTCAAAGCCCGGGTTCCCGCCGTCCGGAGAGGCGAACCAGCGTTCCGACCTGCGAACCTCCTCCAAAGCTCGCATGCGATTCTCCGTGGCCTGCATGAAGACCTCGGCGCCGGCGACAGAGGGCCAGATCTTCAGGGCATGCTGGAAGAGACGCAGCGCTTCCTTGTCCTTCCACTCGCTGCGCATGGTCATTCCACGCAGCACCAACTCATGGCTGGTGCGCATCCGACGCTCCAGCGCCTGCGCAAGGGCCCGCGCCTCCCCGTAGCGAACATGCACGGGTGGCACCTTGTCAAGCAGCGGCAGCGCCTTCAACAGGTCGCCACTCTCTGCCAGCCGCTCTGCTGTCACGAAGGGGTCCGGGGGCTGCGTGGCACATCCCCCCAAGCCGACAGCGGTGAGACACCAAAGCGCCCCCAACGTGGATCTCATGGGCTTCCGTCTCCAAACGCACCCCGGTTCTCGGAGGTGTCCTTGTCGTCCGAGGCAACCTCGTTCCGACCGGACTCGTTCTCCACAGGGGACTCCTCCGGCACGACATCCAACTCGGCCTGACCCAGCCTGATCAGTTCTTCGTCCAGCTCCCTGTTTCCACTCTCGGCGGATCGCTCGACGACCCGTTCTTCCTGGACAGCCTTGTAGGGCAGTACCCCGGCCATCGAGATCGTCACCTCACGGCTGGGGTTCTTGGGCACGGGTGCCTTGCGTATTTCCTCCTCGAATAGATCCAACAGCCACGGGTCGAAGTGCTCGCCCCGGTCCTCGCTGAGAGTGTCCAGCGCTTCCGGCCAGCGCGCGGCGCGTCCCCGGGAGGCACAGCTGGTGAGCTGGTCGTAGGCATCGGCAATTGCCAGGATCCTGGCTCCCAGGGGAATGCGCTCGCCGCGCAGACCATCTGGGTAGCCGCTGCCGTCGTATCTCTCGCGGTGGTGGCGGATGATGTCCGCGACCCGTCGCAGGGAAGGCAACCGACCGAGGACGCTCGCGCCGCGATCAGGCAGGTTTCTGAGGCAGGCTCGCTCCCCGTCGTCCAAGGGACCATTCTTGTCCAGCAAAGAGGGTCTCAGCCACGCCTCTCCCAGATCGTGGAGACGAGCTGCCTGCTCCAAGTCGCGGATCTCCTCCGTGGTCAAGCCCAGTCGACCGGCGAGTATCATCGCATATCGGCAGGTGCGCTCGCCATGGCCCTTAAGCCCTCGGCGCTCGAGCAGCTCCACCATCTGTTGTCCCATCTCCACGAGACTGCCGCGGGCCTGGTTGTCACCCTCGGCGAGGCTCTTGCCAAGGTCGTGTAGGCTCTCTTGCAGGTCGTGGATCGCGCCTCCCGCCCGTCGGCGACAGCGCGCGCCGGTCTCGCCCCGCGCAAGGCATCGGGCAGTGGCTGCCGCCTCGTGAACCTGCAGCATCCAGTGATGACTGGCGAAGCACACCACGAGCACCAGCGTCAGGCTGGTGAGCACGGTGCCGGCAAACTGCACCCATGAGAACGGAGCAACCTCCGGCGTGGCGCGAACGTCCAGGTACTGCACCCGTACCTCTCCCACCAGGCCCCGGAGGCCCAGGGCAGGCGACAGCCGCTCCCGGAGGCCTTCCTTGAGCGTGCGCGTGAAACCACCTGCCGTCGTGAGGATCGACAGTCGCTTTTCTCCAGGGCCCACCCCCGTGTCCGCCGCGACGCGACCGTCGCGGCCCAGGATCAGCACGCGTTCACCGCCAAGTCCCGCCGACCCCGCCAGCAGCGAGAGACGCAGATCGTCCCGCGCCAGCAGCAGCGGCGCTGCGCGAGCTGCAAGGCTGGTAGCCAGCTTTTCCATCCTGGCCTCCTGGTCGCACGCTACTGCTTCCAGCTGGTGCCCCCTCGCAAGCTGGGTCACCACGATGCCAACGAACAAGCAGCCAACGAAGAGAGCCACCAGAAGGCGGAAGGTCAGCGGCAGCCCGCGGGACTTGCTCCGGTGACTTTCGGCCATACCGGGGGTTTATCGGACGCTTGGCTGTTCGGGTTGTCCCCGACATGGCCCTGGTCGCCACGGGGCGGTGGCATGGGGACGGCATGGGTCACGCGCGAAGGCGGTTTTCCGCCGCTGCGCGACCAGCGCTCCCTCTCCCTCTCCCTCTACGTTCGGCTGCTTGTCGACTGCTTGTCCGGACTACTTGATGACTTCCACCGAGCGTGCGCTCAGCTGGTAGATGTCGACGCAGAATCCGTCCTCGATGGTGGGCTTCACGGAGAACTTGCCCACGACCTTGATCGGCTCGAACTCATAGTTGACTCGCTTGCTGCCTTCCATCACCACGCGCACCACGCCGTTGATGTCCGGGGGCGTGCCGTAGCAGCAGCCCCACAAGGACTGCACCAGGAGGAACTCCTTGATGTTCTCCACCTCGTCGATCGGCAACATGAAGCCGGTCATCAGCACCTGCTTCCCGTCGAGCTTCAGCAGACGCTTCGGCATGCCCTTGAGCCCGTCCTGGTACTGCCAAGAAGAGATCTCCTCGAACGGCAGGATGCGATCCAGGCCCTTGATCTTTCCCGCCTTGAGCATCTCCTTCAGGCGCTTCTCGGTCTCCAGCATCTGCTTGGCGCTTCGCATCGCCCGCAGGTCACTGGCATCCCAGCCACCTGCAGCCTTGGCGGCCTCCTCCTCTGCCTCGGTCTGGGGCTCCTTTCTGGGCGCCGTGGCCCCGACCTGGTCGTCGGTGCCGCCGACGTGCGATGCGCCGCTTCCGGTCGCGCCGCCGTTTCCCTGGGCAACCTTGCTGTCCCCGACCTTGCTCTCCCCGGTCTGCTGCTTGCTCGCCTCGGCGGTCTTGCCTTGTTGCGAGGGACGGACGCCGTCCGTGTCTGTGCTGGCAGTGCGCTCGCCAGCCGTCTGGGTGCCGCAACAGGCCAACAGCAGGGCGGCCACAAGAGGTATCGGTATCAGGTAGCGCATGATGTCTCTCACGCCGGGATCAGGATGTCGGTCCCAGGTTTTCGGCCACCGGGGTCTTGGAGCCTTTGACCGCTGGAAGGATACCCGAGATTCCCCCCAACAGGGTCACCGCCAGGACCAGAACCACCTCCCACCTGGAGAAAGCGGTCCAATCCAGTGGCACGCTGGTCCTCTGCTCGACCAGATCGGCAAAGAACAGGACAGCTGCATGGCAGAGCAAGACGCCGCAAACACCACCCAGCAGCGACACGAAAGCGGCCTCCTGCAGGATGATGCGCAGGATCTGGTGACGGCGAGCACCCAGGGAACGCATGATCGCAATCTCCCGTCGGCGCTCGTTCATGGTGTTGTAGAGGGCTACCAGGACGAGCAGCGCCCCCACCGCCAGGACCACCCAGCAAACCACCTGGAGGAGCTTCTGGCCTCCGCCCACGATCCTGTACAGCTCGGCGAGCACGACCCCGGTGAACGCGACCTGCGCATCGTCCCGGGTTTGGAAGATCTTCCGCAGCTTGTACGGCCCGGTGGGGTGCCGGGTGTCCACGATGATCGCCGACAACTG
>QJVU01000204.1 GCA_003235605.1 Planctomycetota bacterium
GACGTGTTCGCGAACGCCTTCCGGAGTGCGATACCATCCTGCTGCTCGGCGCTGGCGGCTCGAGCTTCTGGGACAAGATGACGGCGGCGTTGGGGGCAGGCTTCGAGGCGAAGCCGCGCGTCGGCTATCACCCCATCAACGACTACAGCGCGCAGCTCGCAACCGACACCTGCGCGCTGCTGCGCGCAGCGGGCTACGACTGCCAGGCGGTCTACCCCGACGACGAGCCGGCGTTGAACTTCCTGCAGCTCGCAGAGATGGCCGGCCTCGGCACCATCTCACCGGTGATCGGGCTGTTGTTGAACCCGGACTACGGTCCCTGGGTCAGCTTGCGAGCGGCGCTGCTGGTGGAGGGGACACCGTTCGGGCGGTTGGAGGAGTACCAGCCCCACGACCTGTTCCAGCCCTGCCTGACCTGTCACAAGCCCTGCCTGGTTCCGTGCCCGGCAAGGGTGTTCGATGGCAGGGGCCACGCCGACTTCCATCTCTGTGGCAAGCACCGCCACCGCGGCGGCTGCATCCATGGATGTGACGTGCGGCGCGCCTGTCCCGTCGGCGCGGAGCACCGCTATGGTCCTGAGGAGGAACACTTCCGCCACACCTACAGCTACTACACTCTGCGCAAGGCGTACGGCTACGGCTGGCGGAAGCTGCTGCCAAGAGCATGGCGGTAGTTGCGTCACCGGTCCCGCAGCCTTAGCCTTCAAGCCAAGCCCTGGGTACCGGAAGCGAGGTGCAAATCCTCCGCGGGCCCGCCGCTGTGATTGCCGACGAACGCCGCACGAACCACTCGGCCAGGAGGGCCGGGGAAGGGCGGCCAGTAGGACGAAGGCAAGAGCCAGAAGACGGCCTGGGGCGCCTGGATCTGTTCTGAAGTCCCGTCTCTCGCGGAAAGGAGACCCCATGAAGACCAGCACGGCAACCGTCGTGATCGCCGCCATCTTGTTGGCGACACACTCTTCTGCTCAGACGAAGAGCGTTTTTGCCACCCGGGTCGTCGCCAGCAACACCAACAACAATGCTGGCGGCGGCACCTTCAATCCCCAGAATGCCGTCGGTGCGCCCAGTGGGGGCGGCCTTGGAGCCGGCAGCACCCATGTGCACTCCCTTGGCGTGGGGGGCTCGCTGACCCTGGGCTTCGATGTGATTCTCACCGACGGGCCCGGCGCCGACTTCGTGGTCTTCGAGAACCCGTTCCTGGTTGGTTCCGGCTCGCGCGTCTTTGCCGAGGCAATCTTCGTGGAGGTCAGCTCCGACGGCAAACAGTTCGCGCGCTTCCCGAGCTTCTACTACGGACCCTCCAGTTCTGGCGGGTCGTTCGCCGTCAGCCACGTCAACATGTTCGACGGACTGGCAGGGGTCGGTCCGGTGCTGGCGGGCAGCGCCAACCATCCCAAGGCCGATCCCCAGGACGTGGTCACGGCCGGGGGAGATGCGCTCGATCTTGCGGACCTCAAGGGTCACCCGCTGGTTCTGCAGGGTGTCGTCAAGCTCCAGGCCATCAGCTTTGTGCGCCTGGTGGACGTGGTCGCAGGCAAGGACCAGGACTCGCGAGGCCGGGTGATCCAGGATCCCACGTCGGGGAGCGCCGACGTGGACGCGGTGGCGGTGATCCACCACACCCAGAACCTGAGCGGCCGGGGGCCCCGAGTCGACCTGACCATCACCAAGGCAGGCTCCCTCACGCTGACCTTCAGCGATCCGGACGGCCTCCAGGACCTGGACGTGCAGAGTCTGCGCATGGCCCTGGATTGCCGCGAGTTCTCCCCCGGCCTGCTGCTGCCCTTCCTGTCCGTGCAGGCTGCAAGCGCCACGAACCTGCGCCTGGGTCTCTCGGGGCTGCCCCAGGGGTGGGGCTTCCGCTTCGCGGTCTCGGTCCAGGACAAGGCTGGCCATCGCAGCGGCGCCAGCCGGGTCCGGCCTCAGTAGGGCCAGCGGGTACGTCGGGGGCTCCGCGGAGCGGCCCGCAAAAGGGCCGAAGGTCGTATTGCTATTGCGACTCAGTCTCAATACTGTCTCCCCGCATGACCCCGTCGGCCGTTCTCATGTTCCTGGGCCTCTGCCTTGGCTGTTCCGCCGCGCTGGTGGCTCAGGAAGAGATCATCCCCCGCCAGGACCCGAAGACCCCCGAGCAGAAGCCGGGCCGGCAAGAGCCGGGGTACCGGGACCGGTTCGGCGAGCTGTTCCGCAAGATCTGGGACAAGACCCGCCTGGGGGGCTACTTCGACCTGGAGTACCACGACCGGGATACCGGCGACACGTTCCGCCAGCACCGGCTGATCCTGCTCATGGAGGCGGAGGTCACGGAGCGCATCACCTTCCAGACCGAGATCGAGTTCGAAGACGGCAGCGAGGTGGAGGTGGAGTTCGCCACGCTCGACTACCGGTTTTGTGATGCTCTGGCTTTCCGCGCGGGCATCATCCTGGATCCTCTCGGGCGCTTGAACCTCTACCACGACAGCCCCTACCAGGAGCTGACCGACCGACCCCTCATGCACCGCACCGTGATACCCACGACCCTGCGGGAGCCCGGCGCCGGGTTCTTCGGGACGTTGGCCCAGTCGCCGGAGGAGGACTTCCGGATGCACTACGAGGTGTATGGCACCACCGGCTTCAAGGGCTTGGATGCCAGCGGCACGCCCTTCTTCAATACCACCAACGGACTCAGGGACGGTGCCCCCTATCATGAGACAGGGTCCTTCGGCGAGAACCGCGACAACAACGACAACGTCGCGCTGGTTGGGCGCCTGTGCGTCGAGGACTCGTTTCGCGTCCTGGACCGGCCTTCGCTCTATGAGTTCGGCGCCAGCTTCCACACCGGCGACTATGACGAGAACGAGGACAACCGGCTGACGATCTACGCTGTCGACGGAAGGGTAGTCGTCGGCAACCTGCAAGTGCTGGGGGAATACGCCTATGCGGACATCGAGCGGGACAGCTTCGCGCGTGTCTCCGGCGTGCCCAACGACATGCGGGGTTGGTACGTGCAGGCGGACTACAAACTGTTCCCGGACTTCCTCGCCAACTGGGAAGACAAGGGCTATCTGGGGGAAGGCTCCCATTTCACGTTCGTGGCCCGCTACGGCGAGACCGACCTGGCCGGCTTCGAGCGCACCCGCACCACCGTGGGCGTGAACTTCCGGCCCAACCGTTCGATGACGGTCTTCAAGATGGAGTACCAGTGGAACGACGAGCCCGGTAACACCCCCAACGTGGATGACAGCGGCTTCGTGGCCAGCGTGGCCTCCTACTTCTGATGAAGATCCC
>QJVU01000762.1 GCA_003235605.1 Planctomycetota bacterium
CAGCCATCGACGCTGCCGAGGTCTGTGTCCACCTGGAGACCTATATCCTGAGGCCGGACGCAACTGGCCGGGAGCTCCTGGAGCGACTTGCTGCCGCGGCCAGGCGCAACGTTCAGGTCCGCGTCCTCTATGACAGCATTGGCAGCTGGTCCCTCAGAGAGCGACACCTGGCCAGCCTCCATTCCGCTGGTGGCAACAGCGCCGCGTTCCTTCCTCTGCTGTGGCGGCGCCGACCCTTCACCCTGAACCTGCGCAACCATCGCAAGCTGCTGATAGTCGATGGCAGGACCGCTTTCGTGGGAGGGCGGAACATCGGGGACGAGTATGCCAAGGACCGGTTCGGCAAGTCACGCCGATGGCTGGACAGCATGCTGCGCATCGACGGGCCAGCGGCCGGTCGGCTCCAGCGCATCTTTGCAGAGGACTGGTACACCGCGGCAGAAGAGGCTCTCAACGACCCATGCTACTTCCCCGAGACAGAGGCTGCCGGCGAACAAACCGCCATCGTGGTCGAGGGAGGTCCTGACCTCTACGCCAACAACCTCCACTGGATGTTCTTCCAGCTGTTGACATCGGCGGTTTCCAGCATCCGCATCAGCTCACCGTACCTGGTGCCGCACCCGACCCTGATCACTGCTTTGCGCGTCGCGGCCACACGTGGCATCGACGTCAAGATCCACACCAACGGTCCCTCCGCAGAACACTTCCTACTGATGTGGGCCAAGCGCGCCTACTACCCTGAGCTACTCGAATCCGGCGTGAAGGTCATCGAGACCGTGGGCGACTACAACCACAGCAAGCTGGTTGCGGTGGATGACAAGTACCTGTTCATTGGCAGCCCCAACCTCGACGTCCGCAGCGAAGAGTTGAACTTCGAGGTCGGCGTGCTCGTAATCAGCAAGAGGCTCAACAGGGAGGCAGTCGATCTCTTCGAGACGCGTCTGCAGGAGGGCAAGATCATCGACCTGAAGAGCATCAAGACCAGTCGGGTCGCGAAGCTGTGGCATGGCCTGGGCAGGCTGGTGTCGCCTCTTTTGTAGCTCTCCTGTCTTGGCTAGTGCCAGGTGAATCCCTGCACGCGGTCGAACAGGACCACGCGGTCCTCCGAGCTCGAGAACGTGACCGTGGACCTGGTCCGATGGCTCCACTCCTCCGGATCCGCGGTCTCTCCGATCCACACTTCGACATCGTGCCTGCCTGGGGGCACCCTCAAACGTTCGATCGCGAAGCTGTTGCCGTCTCCCCAGAGACCAGTCGGCTCATAGGTCTTGGCGAGGATCTTCCTGCCGTCCACCAGCACCAGCATCCTGACCGGGTTGCGGCGGCGCTCGATGACCCGGTCGCGCTTCATGTATGCAGGGAACCTCGCTTTCTCCTCCGGTGTGAGGAGTCGTCCCAGACGGACGGCTCCCGGATGCTTGAACGACACCACGAGCACCGGGTCAGGGGTCGCGGGCGGAGAGTAGGGGAGTTCGCTGCCCACGACCACCAGCGCCGCGACAAGAGCGAGGACCACCGTGGCCACCGCGACGCGGAGGGCTCCGCTCCGCCCTGGAAGCGACCCCGAGATCAGCGCTGCTTTCTCCCAGGGATGGAGCCTCAGCACCCGGATCTTCTCGGGGTCGGCCTTGTCCCGGCGGAGGGCCGGCTTGCGTTCCGAAGCCAACCGTTGGGTCAGCCACTTGTCACCCTCGCGGTAGCTGCAGGCACCCTCGCCGCAGGCGACTACCAGGACCTCGCTGGCGCCTTTTCTCTGCGCGCGTTCGACGGTCATCGCGTGGACCCAGCCAGCGCAGGGTATCTGCAGGACCCGGTGACCGGGCAACTCGTTGCAACATCCGGTCTCTGCATCCACGGCAAGGGAACCCCCGGCCGAGTGGGCACAGGCAAAGACCATGGAGACGCCGGGGTCCTTCTCCAGCCAGCCTTCGACGAGCTTGCGTTTCTCGAGGAGGTCGAACCAGGGAATGTCGACCCCGACTGAGTCGCAGGACCCCGAACAGATGCCGCAGCCGACGCAGAGGGCCGGGTTCACGCGGGCGGCAACACCGTACTGTTCCTTCTTGTCGTCGGTGCGCGCCACCATCGAGATGGCGTTGTACGGGCAGTCGGTATAGCACTGCTGGCAGGCGTTGCAGCGCGGTTCCTCGACATGGGCAGGTGGGATCTTGCCTCGCCGCATCCACCATGGGATCGACATCAGGATGACGCCGATGATCAGCAAGATCCCCCAGAGCATGCCCATGCCCAGACGATCGGTCATGACCAGGGGCATCAGGTACCACCAGTCCATCGTGACAGACTGGGGCTCGACCTGCATCTGTGCCGGGGCAGAGACCGAAGCCGGCCAGGCCAGCGACATGAGGACCAGGGAGAAGGTGATCCAGGTCGTGAGCGGCTTGTTGGTGAAGAAACGGGAGCGTGCCAACCGGATGATGTGGAGCCACAGTGCGACACCCATGGCGAGGGGAATCAGCATGTGGGCAAAGAACACGATGAAGAACAACAGCGAGCTGACCGTGCTGTCGGTGAGGAAGGCGCGGGACAGAGGGTCCGCGAACAGGGGGACGGCATCCAGGACCTTCACGGTACCGACGGCGATGAGTTGGGCGCGGTCGTCCCAGACCAGCCAGTAGCCCAGCCAGCCCACGAACCAGAGGGTGACGAGGAGAAAGATGCCCGTGATCCAGGCCAGCCAGCGCGGGCCTGTGAAGCGGCGGGCAAGGAAGATCTTCACCGCGTGGTAGAGAACGAAGAACATGCAGGCATCCGAGCTGTAACGGTGCAGGCTGCGGACCAGGCCCGATGTCCAGGGGCCAGCATCCATGGCAAGCATCGAGCTGTAGGCCTGGTGGACGCTGGGCACGTAGAAGAACAGCAGCAGGACGCCGGTGACCACGGCGATCAGGAAGCAGGTATTGGCGACCGCACCCGCCTGGAGGAAAGGGTTGAGGGACTCCGGAATGGCACGGGCAGCGTGGTCGACCCGCCGGAGGAGCGCTTCCATGGGCCGCAACAGGGGCTGGCCACGGACCGGCGCGCCTGGGCCGATAGCTCGCTGGGCGGTGCTGCCGACGAACTCTGGCATTGGCGTCAGTGTATTACCGCGCCGGCTCGGCGAGCAGGACCTGGAGGGCGGAGATCAACCACTGCTGCTGTCGGCTGCCCAGCGTGAGGCGGTAGGACACGCGTCCTTGCCGGTCTACGAGGATGAACAGGTTGCTGTGGTCGATCACCCCCGTCTTGGGATCCCGCTGGCGTGCCACC
>QJVU01000626.1 GCA_003235605.1 Planctomycetota bacterium
CGCCCAGGCGTTCGGCGATGACGCCTTTCGGCCCCAGAAGCTTGTCCACAGCGGTGGTCATGCAGGGGTGGTCATGCAGCGTGGTCAGGCGGCAGTGGACAGGCTCAGGAAGTCCCCGGGAGCCACAGCCCGGCTGAACCCGGGCTCCCAGGGGTCATGGATCACCTGCAGGGCTGCCGGCTTCTCCAACAGGAGCCTGCCCAGGGGGGAACCGGCGCGGACGAACTGGCTGCTGTCGTGGGATTGCCCGGCAGCGTCGCGGAGGCGGTAGCGCAGCCGCAGGTGGGCCGGGTTGAGCCCCAGGACCGGCCTGATCTGGAAGCTCTCGACGTTGGTCAACGTGCCTTCCCGCAGCAGCACCCTGAGCCGGAGAGCCCCGCGGAACCAGAACCCCAGCAACAACAGGCCGGGCCCCAGCAAGGCGCCCACGACGAGGTCCTCGGAGACCGCCACTGAGCTGGTGTAGGTCAAGGCGAACCACAACGCCAGCGCCACGTCGACCAGGAGGAAACCCGCGAGACCGACCAACCAGCGGCGGGCCAGGCAGGGAAGCCAGCGGGGCTCCCGTGGTGCGGCGGGGATCGTCATGCAGCCCCTTGTGCCACTTCCGCGTTGGCGTTCTCCGGCGCAAAGTCGCTGGCCATCACCAGTCGGCTGACGCCGCGGCCGCTGCGATCGTGGATCACGCCGATCTCCTTCGGATTCGTCTGCAGACGCTCTCCGAGGGCGGAGCGCACGCGTACCCAGTGCCATGTGGTGTGCACCTTCGCATGGTGGTCCCGGAACCGGTACTCCACGGCATACATCAGCGGCAGAATGAAGCGCACCATGCGGAAAGAGACCACGTCGCCGACGGCGACGTCGCCTTGGTTCATGAGACAACGAAGCCGCAGCACCGCCGCAAACCAGAGCATGAGACAACCGAGCCCGGGGAGGACCGCACCGTAGAGGAAGTAGGACATCAACGGCGGCAGGATCACGATGCGGCCTCCCATCGCGCGGCTGAGGGAAGGCTCTCCCGGCGCGTACTCGATCTTGATCCGGTCGCCCTCCTTCTTGGTCTCGCCTCCGGGAAGGAAGCTGAAGCCGGATTGCCGGAAGCTGTGGCCTGCCTTGTTGACGACCTCGAAGTCGTAGTGCACCCGGGCCGGCCGGCCATGAAGGATCTCCACCCGGGTCACCCTCCCCAGGCTCTGGACGCACTCGCGGTCCAGGCGGCGGTCGTCGGTGGGCTTGCCTCCTGCGGCCAGGAAGAGCATCAGCGTGATCAAGCCGCCGTAGACTGCCAGCACGAAACCCACGAATGCCACTGGCCACCAGTGCCAGAGGACAGCGCGCCAGCGCACTCGGCGCGGCGCTGGGGGGATGTCGTGCACCTCGCGGGTCATGGTGGAGTCTGGGGGAATCTAAGCCGTGGACTTTGCTGCGGTGCGGAATTCTACGGATTCCCTCCGACCCCCGCGGCTGGCGAGAACAACCAAGGGAGGTACAACACGGGGTCTCACCGCAAACCAAGGATCTACCCATGTTGAAGCTCTCGGCCTTCCTGTTCTTCCCAGGGGTGCTAGCGGTCCTGGCCGCGCCCCTTGCCGCCCAGGTCGCCGGTGCAGGCGAGATCGTGGGCGTCACCAGCGCAACGCCGCAGGTGATGCGGCAGTTCATGAACCCCCAGCTGCAGTGCCTGCAGTCCTCCTGCAACCTCACCTTCGAGAAGCGGACCCTGACGAATGCCGGCGGGTCCGCCTACGACTCCCGCCTCGGTGGCCTGTGGATCACCAACGGACTGACCATTGCCTGCGTCGACGTCGCCACCTGCAAGTTCCTCTGCACGACCCAGAACATCCCGCTGCCACCGCTGAGCCTACAGCGACCCTGGTGCACAGGGCTGGCCTACGTGGACTCCGGTGCACTCGGATCGAGCGCAACGTCCCCCGGCTGGCTCTTCGCCAGCTACAACACGGGCGACATCGCCCGCATCGATACCTCGAACTGCGCGCTGAAGGCGACGTTCTGCAAGGCAGGTGGGCTTCCTACCGGCTACTCGATCGGCGGCCTTGCCACCGATGACGTCAAGCGGTTCCTCTACGTAGGCGCATCGGCCACCACCAGCACCGGGGTCAGCCACATCATCACCGTGGCGCGAATCGATCCGACGCCCTCCAGCTCCACGCCCTGGTGCACACCCTTCTGCCGGATCGTTCCACCCGGATGTACCTCCTCGTCGCCGCTGGGCCCAATCCAGGGCCTTGCCCACGACGCCTGCAAGAGCATGCTGTTCGTGACCGATGGCAAGCAGACGCTTTGGGGGCTGGTGCTGTTCAGTGCCAGCGGTGCCTGTTCGCTGACGCAGCTCGGCTGCTGTCCCCTGAACGTAGGCACGTCGGGCGATACCTACACCGGCATCTGCCTCAGGCCGACACCGGCCACGTCTTCGGGCCAGTCCTGCACGCTGCCCGCCTGCAACAGCTGCGGGACGGTGATGCAGGCAGCGCTGGTGGGAGAAGCCACCATCGGCAATCCCGCCTTTGGACTGGGGCTGCGCAACGCCCCCTCGAACTCGGACGCTGCAGCGTTTGCCCTGAACGCCGGCACATGCACCAGCCCGGGAGCGAACCTGGGCTATTGCGCCACGGTACGGGTGCCCCTCGTGCCAGCGCCCTTGGTCCTGCTGTTCTTCGGGCTGCCCGCCGTGGGCGGAACCTGCAGCCGTAACCTCACCATTCCGGCGCCGCTGCCGGTGAACGCGTCTCTTTGCGGCCAGAGGTTTGCGTTCCAGTGGGCAGTACGGTGTCCCGCTTCGGCTTCGGCACCGAGCAACTTCGGGATCACCGACTGCTTGACCGCGACGGTCAGCGGTAGCTGATAGCGCGGCACAGCTGCGCGAACGGAGGCGCGGAACGGCGACCTCGTCATGAGGTCGCCGTGCGTCCCCGGCTCCGCGGCTTGTTTAACCCGCGGGGCATGGTTACATAGCGGTTGCCGCGACCCTTCTCAGACGCCCACATGCGCTACCCCCTCGCACTTGCTTTCGTCGCCTGTGTCTCCTCCCTGGCGGCTGCCCGGCCCGGGTTTCAGGATCCCGAGGCCGACGTGCGCGGCAAGGCTGCCCGCCTGCTGATCGGGTATGGCGACTTCGCCCTGCGCAACAAGGTCGGACCCAAGGCGAGGCAGGCGTACGAGGAGGTCATCCGCACCTACGATGCGGACGACAAGACCGCCCGCCGGAAGCTGGACTACAAGTTCACGGGCGGCAAGTGGATGGAGGCCAAGAAGGAGAAGAGGCAGGCCTACAGCCGCAAGAAGGGCAAATGGGAGGACACCGCCAGCGACGACCAGCGCTACAAGGTCACCAAGCACTGGCACGAGACCCGGATGAAGCTGGCGAAGCTGCACCGGGAGCATGGCCTGTCCATCTGGGATGGCAACGAGGACCTGGCCCGGCATCACCTGAAGCTGGCGGTCACCTACGACCCTTTCGACGAGGAGGCCCACCTGAAGCTGGGTCACGTCAAGGCCAAGGCCGGCTACTACGGAACGGCGGAACAGCTCGAGTTCATAGACAACCTGCAGAACCTCGAGAAACAGGCGTTGGTGCTGGCGAAGAAGAAGTACGACCTCGAGACCGCCACGGAGATACCCGCGTGCCTGCATGCGCTCGAGTTGGAGATCCACGGCGCGGTCTCCAAGAACTTCACGGTGTTCACCCGCGGCACCCAGAAGAACGCGGATGACTTGGCGATGTGGGCGGAGCGAGCCCTGGACTTCCTGCTGGTGGCGCTTGGAGACGAATTCTCCCACGACCGGATAACCGCTTTCCTGAAGAAGCACATTGCCTGGACCGCGTTCGTATGGACCCCGCGCGAGCGCCAATCGCTGATCGAAGCCAACGTCGCGAAGAACGTGGACCCGGCCTTCAACCAGGCGATATCCAGCTCCACCGCCAAACGGGCTGAGGCGCTGTTCCACAACATCCTCTGGCACCAGCAAGGCAAGCGCTACGAGGTCAACGTCAAGCTCACCCCCGCGGGGATGCACGACCGCATCATCACGGTGGTTTGGGGCCGGTTTCTGGACGGGGCCTGCAACGAACCCCTCATCGAGGGGGCACTGCACGCTGCCACCTGGTACCTGATGTCCACGGCCATATCCAAGCGTGGCAGCCTGCCGACAGGTACCGTGGGCGAAGCGGACCTGCACCTGCCCGAGTCTGTCAACTGGTGGATGCGGGAGATGCGTGACCAGGCCATCGCCCGCACCGACATGCCGATCAACGAGGTGCCGCGAATCGACATGGCGAACTTCCCCTCCCGGGGACGGTTGAAGGCGTGGAGCTTCATGACCTGGTTGATGGCTCGCTACCCGAAGAAGTGGTACAAGTTCATCTCCACGGTCCCCAGCGACAAGCGACCGTTCCCCTCAGAGGTCGACCAGGTCGCGGAGAAGGTGTTGGGCCGCAAGCTCGCCGATATCGAGGAGGAATGGCGGGCCTGGGCGTCGGGCCGTTCCATCACCGCCGCCGTTACCGGATACGGACCGCCACTGCTGCCGCCGGTGCCGAACCCGGAGCAGATCGCCGGCCTCAGGCGTCTGAACGAGTTCCGGGAGATGGCCGGCCTGCCGAAGTGCGAGCTGGACCTGGAGGCGACGATGGCCTGCGTCGAGCACGCCAAGTTCCTGGCGCTCCACAAGGAACACCACGTGTGGCCGGAGGCCCACGAGCAGGACCCGGCCAAGGAAGGCTTCACACCCCGGGGCATGCGTGCCGGCATGCGGTCGGTGATCGTGATCCACGCCCAGGAAGCGGCCGGATCCGTCGACAGCTGGATCGGTACGGTGTACCACCGCTTTCCGTTGCTGCAGGAGAACATCAAACGCATCGGCTTTGCCTTCGAGACCGGCCCGGAGGGCGGCATGTGCGTCCTCGACATGGGTTCCTTGGAGGAGCCCCACGCGAAGGGCGAGGACGGCAAGTGGCTGGCTCCACCCTATGTCCTCTGGCCACCCAACGACACCAAGGGCTGGCCCATCGGCTTCGCCTATTACGAGATGCCGAGCCCCATCGCCGAGGCTCCGGGCCGCACGCCGATTCCGATTGGCGGCGAGGATCCTGCCCAGAAAGAGCTGGGCTATCCCATCAGCCTGCAGCTGGCCCACTACAACAAGGCCAGCATCGAGAGCGCCACCATCAACCTCTACGAGACCAGGAAGCAGGGCAGCGAGTGGGTGCAGAAGAACGAGGTCCCCCTGTGGGTGCACACCCCACAGAAGGCGCTCCTCCCCCGCATGGAGGTGCGAGACACCATCTTCGGGATCCCCAAGGTGCTGCTCAAACGCAACACCTGGTACAAGGCAGTGGTGAACGTGAAGGTGCCTCCCAAGTTCGGGTTGAACCTGGACCTCAAGAACCCGAATCGGGTGGAGTGGGTCTTCAAGACCGGCACCAAGCGCATGTAGCAGTTCCTTTCCTTGACTCTGTAGCTCTGTAGCCCCTGTGTAGTTACTGGTTGAACCATGTCCTCCCGAGTAGACGAAATCCTGAGTTGGTACGGTTCCGATTCCCCTGGCACTCTGAAGAACCTGCGCTGGTTGCTGGAGTCGGGCACACTGGCCGGCACCGGCAAGCTGGTGATCCTGCCCGTGGACCAGGGGTTCGAGCATGGCCCGGCACGCTCCTTTGCCAAGAACGCCGCCGGCTACAACCCTCTCTACCACTACGAGCTTGCCATTGACGCGGGCTGCAACGCCTACGCCGCACCTCTGGGCTTCCTCGAGGCCGGGGCCCGCGAGAACGCCGGCAAGATCCCGACCATCCTCAAGCTCAACAACCACGACTCCCTCTGGAAGGGCGAGGATCCCAAGCCCGCGGTCACCGGGTCGGTCCAGGATGCCCTGCGGCTGGGTTGTGCCGCCATCGGCTTCACGATCTATCCAGGTTCCGCGGACAAGAACGAGATGTTCATGGAGTTGCGCGCCCTGGCAGAGGAGGCCAAGGACGCTGGTCTGGCGGTCGTGGTGTGGTCCTACCCTCGCGGCTCCGGCCTCTCCAATGAGGGCGAGACGGCCGTCGACGTCGTCGCCTACGCGGCGCAGATCGCCTGTCAGCTCGGCGCCCACATCGTCAAGGTGAAACCGCCGACGCAACACATCGAGCTGGACTCGGCCCGCAAGGTCTACGAGTCCGAGAAGATTCCCATTTCCACCCTGCGAGAACGGGTGCACCACGTCGTGCAGAGCGCCTTTGGCGGCCGGCGCATCGTGATCTTCAGCGGTGGCTCCGCGAAGGGAACGGATGCGGTCCTGAACGAGATCCGCGAGCTCGCAGCCGGCGGCGCGTTTGGCTCGATCATCGGCCGCAACAGCTTCCAGCGCCCGAAGCACGAGGCCATCGAGATGCTGCACACCGTGATGGGGATCTACAAGGAGGCCGCGGCTTCCTAGGCCTCCCTCCTGGGGGCCTGGACAGGGGGCCTTGGTCCTTGCCACGCGGCCAGGGCCACGACCAGCCACCCGACGAGGAACAGGACTCCTCCGATGGGCGTGATTGCGCCCAGCCATCTGGTCTCGGTCAACACCAACAGGTAGAGGCTTCCCGAGAACAGCACCACCCCCAGGAGGAAGGCCCATACGGCAACGCCCAGCCGATAGCCCCGCTCTGCCAACAGACCACACAGGGTCAGCGCCAGCGCGTGGTACATCTGGTACTCGGCGCCGGTCCGGAACGTCTCGCTCTCCGGCTCCGCCAGGGCATGGGCCCCGAAGGCGCCAGCGGCCACGGCCAGCAACCCAAGCAGGGAGCCGAGCACGAGGATCGTCCTGGTCTGCATGAGGACGTTATCCTCTACGGGATGCGCGAACTCCAGCGAAGGCTCGTGTTCCTGGCCGCAACCGTGGTGTGGACCGTGGGCTGCGGGGCTCCGGTCGGCCCGGAGGGATCCGCCGGCCCCGCCACGGGCACCGGCCGCGAGACTGCCCCACACGCGAGGGTCGTACGACAGGTCCCGAACGGCCGCATCGAGGTCCATGGCGGCCTCCGGATCGTGCACCTCTGGGGTACCGTGGAGCAGCGTGGCCGCGCCCACGCCGAGCTGTTGGGCGACGAGATCGTCGCCCTCCTGCGGCGCGAGTTCGACTACCGCTTCGGCCGCAGACAGCAGCTGTTGGCCCTGGCACGGGGTCAGCTGCGCCGCCTCCGTTTCCAGGCCCATCTGCGCGCCGAGCTGGAGGCCCTGTTCGGGACCCTGCAGGCCTCCGGCATCGACCTCTCGCTGCCCGCCTTCCACCGTAGCATGGATCTGGACGACCTGATCCTGGTCAATGCCCTCGACGTCTTCGCCAACATCGGTTGCTCGGGCTTCACCCTCTGGGGCGGGTGCGTGGCGGGAGGTGGCGTCCTGACCTGCCGCAACTTCGACTGGTTCGTGAGCGGCCCGCACATGGTGGACAGCTGCATGCTGCTGGTGCAGCATCCAAACCAGGGCAAGAGCTTCGCCACCGTGACCTGGCCCGGCTACATCATGGCGGTCACGGGTGTCAACAGCGACGGAGTGTGCGTTTTCCTGCACACTGGCAACGGGCACCGGATCATGGCGCCAAGAAAGGGCTGCGTGCCGGCTGCGGCCGCTGCCCGCCAGATCCTCGAAAGTGCCACGACGAACAACGGCTTCGAGCTCGCTCGGCGGCTGGTCGCCGAGACCAGTCCACCAGCCAGCTACCTGACCAGGGTGGTGCTGCCGGCGACGCCGGCCGGCGAGCCCGGCCCCGTGCGGGTGTTCGAGGCGGATCACCGCGAAGTCCGTGAACGCAAGGAGGAACGCCTGTGCGTGGTCACCAATCACTTCGTGGTGGCCGGAGATCCGACAGTGGCCGGACAGGACTCGGGTGGCCGCTATCGCGAGCTTGCCAGCTGCCTCGACCAGTACCTCCACGAGCAAGACCACCAGGTCTCGAGCGAGGAGGCATGGCAGGCCCTGGCCCGGGTGCAGAAGAGCGGCATCCGCTTCGCGTCGCTGCACAGCATGGTGTTCCGTCA
The DNA here is from genome assembly GCA_003235605.1 of Planctomycetota bacterium. The sequence continues at coordinate 8,030 of QJVU01000626.1, forward strand.
GGACCCCTGGGTCTTCGAGTTGGCGGTGGGGAAGCTGGACGGCAATCGCAGGGTACAGGGAGCGCCGGGCAGCCCGCGACGCTACCAGCTCCAACGCGAAGGTGTGTTTCCCGCCAATCCCCGCTAACGTTACCCGCCAACTCTACCCGCCAACTCCAGCCGCCAGCACCCGCCCGCGGTTTGTCCATGACCCTGAGTCCGTTCCAGGCCACGTTGCTATCGCTGCTCGTGCCCGGCTCCGCTCATTTCCTGATGGGCCGCGCGGCCCGTGGCATCATGGCCCTGGCCAGCTGCGTGGGCCTGTTCGTCGCGGGCTACGCGATCCTCGGGGACCGACTGTGGCGGTTCACGTGGTTTCCACCCTTCGATTTCCTGGCAGTGATCTTCCGGGTGTTCCCCCTGAACATGTGGCCGGAGTGGCCCAACCTGGGCTGCATGATGGTCGTCTCGTGGCTGCGGGAGACATCCGCGGATGAGGTGATCGGGCCGAACCTGCAGCGGGCCATGTACCTGCCGGTGCCGCTGGAGCACATCGCGTTCTTCTGTACGGCATCCTCCGGTGTGCTCTCGGCAATCTGGTCCACGGAAGCCTACCTTCTGGCCCGGCACTCCGATGCTCCGGTGCGCTTTCGCCGGTTGCATCCTACGACTGCCGCCATGGTTACCTGGTTCCTGCCTGGCAGCGGCCACTACCTCTGCGGGCAGAAGGACAAGGGGCTGCTGGTGGGTGGCGCGGTCCTGCTGGTGTTCGTGGCTGCCCTGTTGTTCTCCGGGGGCCACGCCATCGACCGCGAGGACTCACCGGCGTACTTCATCGGCACGGTCCTGTTCGGCCTCGGCGCGCTGTTCGCGAGCCTGGTCACGGCGCCACTGGTGCTGACCGAGCCGCTACCTTTCTTCTACGAGTGTGGCTTCACCCTGGCGCTCGTTGCCGGCCTGATGAACCTCGTGGTGATGTTGGATGCGTACACGATCGCTGAATGCGCTCAGGTATCGGAGGGCACGGCGGAGGCATCTCCATGATTGCGTCGGGTTGGCTCGTGAGGCTGCTGATCTACATCCCCGTGATGTTCCTGATCTTGGTGGTGTTCATTGGCCAGAAACACGACAACGCAGCGGACACCCTTCGAGAGTCGGCGCTGAAGACGGTCAAGTGGGTGGGGTGGACGATCGTCCTGGTCCTGGTGATGGAGCTCTGCTTCCTGGCGTTCGTGGACTGAGCGCATGGAGTGAGCGCAGGGAGGGAGGGCACTGTTCACCGGCCGGCGCGCGCGCAAGCGCCAGCAGGTCTCCCGGCATCTCCACGACGCGTCCCCGGCGGCAGAGGGACAGGCTTGCGGCCAGGTAGCGCGAGCGGCTCAGGCGGGCTTCTCGCTGAACGAGGTCTTGGGGCCGCGGGCCTCCCGCCAGCACCCGCAGGATCGCCGCCTCGTCGGCGGGGTCCTGCATCTGGTGGGCGTCGCCGAGGGCGATCCCCAGCCACCGCAGCAGATCGTCGGGGCTGGCGGCGACCTGCGCCCCGTCCGCGATCAGGTCATGGCAGCCGCGGCTGCGTGGACTGGTATAGGGGCCCGGCACACAGAACACTGGCACGCCGACCTCGGCTGCGAACCGGGCAGTATGGAGCGATCCGGAGCACTGACCCGCTTCTACGACCAGCACTGCGCGGGTGGCGCCTGCCAGGATGCGGTTGCGGCGGGGGAAGTGGCCGCGGTGGGGACGCATGCCCGGCGGTGTCTCGGTGAGCAGCAGCCCACCGCCGGCCACGATCTGCTCCGCCAGCGGCTGGTTGCGCTCGGGGTAGATCTGGTCGAGGCCACCCGCGAGGACCGCCACGGTGGGGACCTGTTGGCGGATCGCCATCTCGTGGCCAAGGCCGTCCACGCCCACGGCCAAACCACTCCAGATGTGGACCCCGGCCTGTGCCACGGTGGCAGCGAAGTCCATGGTTGCCGCCACGCCGTAGGCCGTGGGGGTGCGGCTGCCGACGATGGTGAGGGTCGGGAGCGTGGCATCCAGGATGTCCAGGTTGCCCTTGGCAAACAGCACCAGGGGACGCAGGGGCATCTTGCGGAGGCGCGCGGGATAGGCCTCGTGCCGGGGGGAGAGGACCGCGAGGCCCAGGTCGGCGGCACCCTGGAGCCAGCGCAACGCCACCTCCTCCAAGCGGCGCCTGTCCCTCAGGCGGCGGTAGGCCGCTCTGGGCATCGGGGGCGGCCCGGCCAACAGGCCTTCGGGATCCGCAGTGGGATCCAGCAGCGCCGGCACCAAGCCCGGGCCGCAGCCCTCGGCGACCGCGAGCAGGAGGTGAGGATCCAGCGGATGCGGAGGATCCAGCGAATGCGGCGGATCCAGCGGATGCGGCGGATCCAGCGGATGCGGCGGGTCCAGCGGATGCGGCGGGTCCATCGGGACCCGGTGGGCCGGGTGCCCGAAGGGTTACGAGCTCTTCTTCTCCTCGACGGTCTCTTCGGGTGCCTTGTCCTCGGCAGCCAGCTGTGGCGCCGGCTCCTTGTCGAAGTGGATCTCGCCCTCCGTCAAGGTCGCGTGGATGACATGCGGATCGTCC
>QJVU01000062.1 GCA_003235605.1 Planctomycetota bacterium
ACGCTCGTCACCCACGGTGGCACGCGCGCCGAAGCGCTCGGGGAGTTCCTGAAGCTCCACCACGAGCGGCTCGGCATCGCGATCGAGGAGAGAGGCATCGAATGAGCGCACTGAAGCTCGGCAACATCACGTTCAATCTCGAGGTCGAGAGTGAATGGGATGAGGATCGCACGATAGACCGTTGCCGGGCCGTCATCAAGATGTGCCTGTACGACGAGTCCATCAAGGACTACGGCGACCATGTCGAGACCGAAGTCGTGCTCTTCGAGGGGCCCTGGGGAGACGACACGGAGTTGCGGACCGCCGAGAAGGCAATGCGCGAGTTCTCGCAACGTCTGATGCTGCTCTTCACGCAGAGCAACCCCCTCCCGTCGTAGCGCCAAAGTCGCTATAAGGGCCATTTTTCTGTTGTAAAACCGGGGCGATTTTTTGCTTCGGTCGCGATCTGGAGGATTTTCTGTGGGCAAGAAGCAGAACTGGTGGGAGCGACGCTGGCGCGGCGCTCAGATCGGTGAGTGGCTGGCGTTCGTCGGCATCGTGACCCTTCTCGTCATCTTCGCTGCAAGCGCGTCGTAGCCATGGCCAGACCGCTTGGGCGTATCCAGCAAGCCGTGCTCTGGGCCCTGAAAGAACACGGGGGCTGGCGCCGGAACTGCGGCTGGTTGTGGGACAATCCATCCAACACCGAGCGCATTCTCATCACGCTGTGGAAGCGCAAGCTGGTCACGCGGCACAAGACCCGCGACGGCTACTGGAAGTACAAGATCGGCATCGCCGGCCTGAAGGAGCTCGAACGTGGCAGGGATTAGAGTGAGCCCCAAGTACGGGGTGAACCCCGCCATTCCCCACTGCTGGGTCTGCAGCGAAGCGAAGAACGAGGTCATCCTTGCCGGCCGGCTGAACAATGACGCCGAGGCACCTCGTGGCGCTGTTTGGGACAAGGTCCCTTGCGATCGCTGCAAGAAGGTCATGGAGACTGGGATCTTCATGATCGAGTGCCGCGATGGCGAGGAGGGGGACAACCCCTATCGTACGGGTCGCCTCTGGGCCCTCACGGAGGAGGCGTTCAAGCGCATCTTCCAAGGCATGGCTCGCGACGAGAGCCTGAAGAAGCGGGTCTGTTTCATCGAGGAGAGCACAGCCAAGGCCATTGGCCTCCACGATCACATTCCCGAGAATCCGGAGGACACGCTCGATGGCATTGCAGGTAGGTGAGATCTCGCTTCGCCCGTACCAGGAGGAATGCGTACGGTACTCGTACGACGCCCTGGCCAACCGTGGCGTGAAGCGGGGCATCATCACCCTGCCGACAGGTGGCGGGAAAACGATCACCGCCAGTGCCCTCGTGCACTTCATCCTCAAGGCGATCGCCGCAGCCAGCGGGAAGGGCAACTGCCTCTGGGTAGCCCACCGCACGGAACTGCTCGACCAGGCCGTAGCAGCCTTCAAGAAGGTGGCCCCGCATCTCCGGATCACCCGGTGGGACGCCTCGAAGAAGGACGACTCCGGCGACCTGGTGGTCGCCTCGATTGGCTCCACGAGGACGCTCAAGAAGAAGTTCACCGTCGTCATCTACGACGAAGGCCACCACTACGCGGCCGAAGACGAGGACGACGAGTACAGCAACATGTACGCCCAGCTGCTCAAGCAGATCGAGTGGGACTACCTGCTCGGTCTGACCGCGACTGTCGAGCGCCTCGACGGACGCGTGCTGGGCTACGACGAGATCATCTACTCGATCACGTTCCTGGACCTGGTGAAGAAGCATCGGCTGGCGAAGCCGATCTACACCGAGATGCTGACCAAGCAGAACCACCAGCTCTCGGTCCGAGGTGGGGAGTACACGAAGAAGTCCCTCCAGAAGTTGGACAACCCCGACCGGAACCGTCGGATCGCACACGAGTACGTCACCAACGCCAGCAGGTACGGCAAGACCCTCATGTTCGTGACTGGGGTTGAGCACTGCTACTCCATGAAGCAGGCCATCGAAGAGATAGCCGCAAGCCTGAACATCCAGGGCATTGCCGTTGGCGTCATCCACGGCAACAGCAAGAAGCGCCCGTACCCTAAGAGCCTTCGCAATGACACCGTAGAGTGGTTCAGCGGAGGTCAGCCTGCCTCCACGATGGTGCTCATCAACTGCGAGGTCTATACCGAGGGTTACGACGAGCCCAGCATCCGCAGCGTGTTCCTCACAAGGCCCACGATGTCGAAGGGCCTCTGGATGCAGATGGTAGGCCGTGGTGCCAGGAACTTCGAGGTGACTCACCCCGTCGGGGTGGAGCACATCGCGGCGCGTCGTCCTGCAGGCGACGACGGCATCGAGATCTTCACCTTCAGCAATGGGACCGAACTCTACGGCGAGGACTGGGGTCCAGCCGATGGCGGCGTGAACCGCAAGCTCCGCCTCCAGATGGAGAAGGAGTTCTACCTGGTCCAGGTGATGGATGACATCACCAAGTTCCATGCCCTGGTCGAAGACTGGCAGCTGGAGATCCGTGAACGTACTCAGGAGGAGCTCGAGGACCTGGAGCTGGCCGAGACTCTGGAAGAGCGTCGGGCTCGCCTGCGTGTCCTCAAGGAGCGCGGCGAGATCGAGACCGAGGAGATGGACCTGGACGAGCTGGGCGATGCGGTCATCCGCGACCTGGTCGGCGTCCTGATCATCTCGGCCTTCTTCCACAAGAGCCTGGGTATCCCTTGCGACATGGACCGCCAGGCGGTTCTGCATGCGCTGCACCGCTTCGCTCAGGACGAGTGCACCTACCAGCAGCAGCAGACCAGGCAGCAGTACAACGAGCGGACCGGTCAGAACGAACCGATCGTCGAGAGCGTGCCGGTCTTCGACAACGAGAAGTTCAAGTCGGAGGCATACACCAAGTGTGTGTCCGCCGGCGAGTTCCCGCCGTCGGTGTTCAAGAAGATCGTGTACTCGTACTTCTTCCGCTACGTGCGGGGTGTCGAGCACATCAGGCCGAAGGGCGAGTCCAGGACGTACCCGACCTGGAACTACATCCCGATGGTCGAGCTGACTGCCGAGTCGAGGCGTGAGAACATCCGCATCGCCGAAGAGAAGATGGCGGAGAACCAGGCACGCAACGACGACTTCAACGCGAAGGTGCAGACCCGGACCCAGCTCGAACAGCTCTGGCTGGAGGTCAAGGACGCCACGTACAAGCACGTGGTGCCCCTCGCCAAGAACCCGAAGGCGGCACGCAACCTCCTCAACCGCAAGTGGGCCAACTTGACCCTGGTCCGCG
>QJVU01000403.1 GCA_003235605.1 Planctomycetota bacterium
ACTTCGGGGATTTCGCCCTCCGACCGTTCGCCACAGCTGCCATCACCCACTTCGACCGGACCGTCGACGGCAGCAGCCGAGAGCGCTTCCGCTTTGCCGCCGGCGGGGTCCTGGGCACCAGGCTGGCCCGTACTTTCCACACCACCGACGCCAAGGACCGCGAGGTCCGGATCCAGCACGTCATGAACCCGACGGTCGAGGTCTCCCACCAGTTCAAGGTGGACGGTGACCCGACCGAGTTCTTCCAGCACGACGCGATCGACGCCGCCGACGAGAGGGCGGTGATCCGTTTCGGGTTGATCAACCGCCTGAAGCACGTGCGGGAGTACGACGAGCAGGAGCTCAAAGCCGCCAGCCAGCGGAAGGACTATGCGGGCGAGACCCACACGCAGGTCCGACAGGTTCTCTGGGCGGACGTCGGCCAGAGCCTGTTCCCGATCAGCGGGAGGGACAACCTGGGCCATCACCTGGGGCTCCTGGACTACGAGCTCGTCGTGCGTCCGCTGGAGGAGTGGCTTCCCATCCCGAACCTGTTGTTCAAGGTCGAGGGTGAGCACGACTGGAACGAGAACGACTCACGCACCTTCAGCGCCGCACTGGGCTTTGGCAAGGTTCTCGGCGTCAACTGGGCCGTGGACTACTACACCGACAGGACGACGGACGGCGCGATAGGCTACGGCGCCAGCACGGATCTGTTCGGTCGCTGGCAGCTGGCAGGACGGGGGCAGTACGACTTCGAGCAGGCACAGAGCCTGAACTACTTGTTCCGCCTGGAACGCCAGGACCACGACTGGATCATCGCAGCCGAGCTCGACTACGACAGCGTCACCGATGACGTCAGCTTCCACGTGACCTTCGAGCCGTCGATTGGTGGCCTGTTCAGGCGGGACCGTGGCGCGGTGTACGGCGGCCGCGTGCTGCGCCCGGGTTCCAACACCTACTACTGAGGCTGCTGGCCAGCGGGCACCTACAGGCTGTCCAGGAACTTTCCCGGTTCGTAGTGTCCCAGGTCGATGATGCGGGAGCAGATCCGGTCCAGGAAGTACCGATCGTGGCTCACCACCACCATGCAGCCCGGAAAGCTCTGGATCCCCTCCTCCAACACCCGCAGCGTGTCCAGGTCCAGGTCATTGGTCGGCTCGTCCAACAGGATCAGGTTGCCGCCACGGCGGAGCATCTTCGCCAGCTGGACCCGGTTCCGCTGTCCGCCCGACAGGGTCCCCACCTTCTGTTGTTGGTCCGGACCCGTGAAGTTGAACTTCGCCACGTAGGACCGGCTGTTGACCATGACCTTGCCCAGCCGCAGATCATCCTGGCCATCGGAGATCTCTTCCCACACCGTCTTCTCCGGGTCCAGGGTCTCCCGCTCCTGATCCACGTGACACAGCTCCACCGTCGACCCCAAGGTGATCCTGCCCTCGTCCGGCTGGAGCCTTCCCGTGATCAGCTTCAATAACGTCGTCTTGCCGGTGCCGTTGGGGCCCACGATGCCGAGGATGTCACCTGGCTGAAGATCGAACGAAACATGCTCGAGAACCGGACTCCCGGGTTCATAGCTGAAGCTGACGTTCTCGAACCGGAGCACCACGTCTCCGAGCCGCTTCCCAGCCGGGATGTGCAGTTCGACGGTGCCGTCGCGTTCCTCCACCTCCTGGTTGAGCATCTTGTCGTAGTTCTTGATACGGGCCTTGTTCTTGGCGGTGCGGGCCTTCGGGTTCATGCGGATCCAGTCCAGCTCCCGCTCCAAGAACTTGCCTCGACGGCGTTCCTCCTTCTCCTGTTGGGCCATGCGCTTGGACTTGGCCTCCAGGAAAGCCGAGTAGTTGCCCTTGTACGGGATCGCCCGGCCGTGGAAGATCTCCAGCATCCACTCCACGACCCGGTCGAGGAAGAACCGGTCGTGCGTCACCACGACAACCGTGCCCTTGTAGTCCGCCAGCGTCTGCTCCAGCCAGGAGACGGTTTCCACGTCCAGGTGGTTGGTGGGCTCGTCCAGGAGAAGAAGGTCGGGGTGTTCCAACAGCACCTTGCAGAGCGCGACGCGGCGGCGCTCGCCCCCCGAACACTCGCTCACGTTGGCTTCGGGAGGGGGTAGGTGCAGCTTCGTCATCGCCACCTCCAGGTGTCGGTCCAGCTCCCACCCGTCCCGGTGCTCGATCTCGTTCTGCACCTCGCCCAGCTCCTCGAAGAGCTTCTCCATCTCAGCGTCGGCCAGGTTCTCGCCCATCCGGACCGTCAATTCCTCGTGGCGCTTCAGCATGGCCCGGATCGGCGCCACCGCCGCCTCCAGGTTCTCGAGGACGGTCTTCCCCTCGGCAAGCTTCGGCTCCTGGGGGACGTGCCCGACGGTCAAGCCGTCCCTGGGTCGCACCACCCCTTCGTACTCCCGATCCTCTCCGGCCATCAGCCGCAGCAGCGTGGACTTGCCGGCACCGTTCACCCCGATCACGCCGATCTTGGCATTGTCCAGGAACGACAGGCTCACGTCCTTGAGGATGACCTTCCTGCCGTGGGTCTTGGTCAGGTTCTCCAGAGAGAGGATCGGCTTCTGGCTCATGGCAGCGTCTGTGACGAGACGGCAGCGATCTTTCGGGGGCGGAAGGTAACGAAAACCGGGGGCCGTTGACACTCCCAGAACCGCTTCCGATCATCGGCTCATGCCCGAGGCTACCGGTGCCCTGTGCCTGCCCTTGATCTTCCCCAGCGGTCAGGAATGGCTCATCATCCTGATCGTGGGGGTTCTGCTGTTCGGGCGAAGGCTTCCGGAGGTAGGCAAGCAGGTGGGCAGGCTCATCATCCAACTGCGCCAGGGGATGCAGAAGCTCCGCGAAGAGATCGACCTGGACGCGGAGCTCCGGGACGTCCGGGAGACGGTCACGAAGGTCGATTACGACCTGCGGGAGAGTATCGACGTGGATGCCGACACGCGGCGGATCGCCACGAACCCACAAAGCCTGCTGGAGGACCTCACGGACGAGGCTCTGTCGGCTCCCGGTCCGGAAGCGTCGGACGAGGTGCAGGACATGCCGCCCCCGGCGAGTTCGCTGTTCGTCCAGGAGGCATCGGGGAGCACGGGCAACGAGGGCGAGAACGCCAGACAGGACTGATCGGAGGTGTGATCTCAGGCAGCTGCCCGCTGCCTACTCCTTGTTCTTGTCGAGCGAGCTGCGCACCGCCTTGTCGCCGGAGTCGAAGATGTTCATCCAGTCGCCGTTGTCATCCCCGCCGTCTGGTTCCTGCTGAGAGCGCCTTGCGGCCTGGACCTTTTTCCTCTGCGCGCTCTGGTCGAGCCAGTCCTGGAAGTCAGAGAACAGGTCGGCCAACACCTTCTTGTTTTCCGAGACCAGTCCGACATAGGGGAAGATCAAGACGCCGTGCTCCTTCTGCAACCGCTGCAACGTTGGGTAGGGCGTCAGGATCGGCATGGCCACTGTCAGAACGTCGTCGAACACGTCCAGGGGCACCATCAGCGTCTCGAACAGCACTTCCTTCTGGAGCTTGTCACGCGCCTGCGGGCTCACGTCGTAGTTGCCGGCGAGGAGGAACGGAAGCTGGAAGTTCTCCACGACCACCCGTGCCAGATCCCACTCGGAGATGTGGCCCGACGCAATCAGGTTGTCCACGAAGGGCTCGCCGTGCTTGTCCTGCACGTAGAGCGCGTCGGTGATGGTCTCGGCAGGGACCACCCGCTTCTGGGTCAGTACCTCCGCAAGGCGAATGCTGGTGAGCTTCTGGAGCCCCTTCACATCTCCCCTATCGTCCCCCCCTGTGACCGCTCTTGAGGTCGGGACCGGTGTCGATGCAACTAGCCGAACTGCCAGATTGTGACCATGCCATGGACTACAAGCACCGTCATCATTCCGACCACAATGCTGAGATTCACCGCACTCCCGACATCGCGGCCGGATCGTTTCGGTGACACCGCCAAGTGGAACGTCAAGACCGCCACCAGGAATCCGGACACTGCGGCCTTGAGGACGACCATCCGCAGGTCCTGGGCGCGCACCTCCAGGAAGTAGTCAGCGGCGAACCGACGCGCGGACACCCCCTCCACGAGCCATGCCATCAGCGCCGCGGACAGGGAGGCAAGGGCCACAGCTGCCAAGCTGACCACGGGAAGAGCCACCAAGAAGGCCCACACCAGCGGCGTCAGGAGGTAATCCGAGGCTCGAACCCCCATGAGTTGCAACGCTGCCACGCCGTTCTGCCGCTTCATGTTGCCGAGTCGCGCGGCGGCGCCGGCAGCCATTCGGGCGGTGAAGAAGAACCCCACCACCAGGGGGATGACCACAGCCACCAAGACCTTTCCCGCCCCGGTGAGGAGCTCATCCACGAAGGCACCGGAGAGTGGGCTGTTCTTGAGGGTGAAGTAGACCGCCAGCGCCCCCGCCAGGAACGCCGCTGCTGCCACGAACAGGATCGATTCCAGCGATGCACAGACGATGGCACGCATCACCTGGCGTGGGTAGGTCGGGGGCAGACGCCAGAGCGCCTCACCGAAGGTCTGGGTGAGGGCCCCTAGCTCCAGCAGGAGTCTCTTGATGCCCGACAAAGCCGGGTCTTGAAAGGGCGCTGGCTTCGTCCACGGCGCCGGGGACTCCTGCCCTGGAAGCTCCTGATCGGGATCCTGCAGGCGCAGGGAGCGGTTCTCGGCGTCCAGGACCAGAACCCCGTCCACCATGCCTTCGAATGCGGCTGGATCGTGGGCTATCACCACCGTCGTGCGCTCGCCACCGTCGTGGGTCTCCCTCAAGAGGCGGGCAATGGCACGGGCCGCCCTGGCGTCGAGACCGGAGGTGGGTTCGTCGAACAGGAACAGCTCCGGCTGCGCTGCAAGAGCGCGGGCCACGGCAACCCGCTTCCGCATGCCTCCGGAGAGCAATGCCACCTCGGCAGGCGGATCGGGCAGGCCGGCCTGGGACAGCAGGCCCATCGCGAGCTTGGGCGAGCGTCCGGCGGCCTCGAGAGCCAACTCCACGTTCTGACGCGGGGTGAGATCGTCCAAGAGCCCTTCGTCCTGCAGAACGGCAGAGACGCGTCCCCGAGCCACAGCCCCCATGCCGTTCACCGGCTCCCCGAGCACCCGAAGCTGGCCACTTGTCCTGGGCCTGGGCTCGCGGGGGTCCCACAGACCGCTGATCAGGTGCAGCAGTGTCGACTTCCCGCTGCCGCTCCGCCCACAGAGAAGGTAGAAGCCGCCGGCCGGCACCTCGAGGTCACAGCCCTGCAGGAGAACCTCCTCCCGGCCCTCCTTCCTCGTGGCGAGACCAAAGCCGCTCAGGGAGATGGCGGCCGGCGCGGCCTTCACCGCCGCGGCCTCATGGTCTCCGGCAGGAGCTTCAAGGCGACCACCGTGGGGGTGGGGTCCTCGGCGCCCTTGCGCCCCAGGATTCCCACGACCACGCCTGCATGCAGCACGGCGCCACCCAGGCCGGTGCCCCGTTGGCGACGGTCCAGGGCGAGGGGTGTCGGGGGCTGCAAGACGCCGCCCTGGCCCGTTGCGAGCAGCTCGAGATCCTCGGTTGGCAGCTCATTGGCAAAGCGGAACCGATCTGCCGACGTCGTGACGGACCCATGGGGTACCTCGTTCACCAGCAGGACCGCCAGGTCGGCTCCTTCGTTGCCGACCGCGATGCGGTTGGCCCGCAGCACCCTGCCATCCGCGAGGGTGACGGTGACCTTCTCTTCCTCCACCTCGGCCATGCCGCCGAAGGTCTCCCGCAGGTCGTAGCGGGCATCACATACGCTCCTTGTCGTCACCACCAGGGTCCGGCCCCGCTGGTCCACGTACAGGATGCCGGTTCCGACCCGATAGATCGGATCGTCCGGGGAGAGGATGTCCCTCTCCATCGCATTGTAGACCACCCGCACCAGATGGACGCCGTCCCCGCTGCCGCCTGGAGATCGACGCTCAGGAGCCGGCTTGCTCTCGAGGGCGGACTCCGGGACATCGCTGACCTCGACGTTGGGCGGCTCGGCAATGCCCCTTACTTTGTAGTTGTTCTCGACAGGCTGTCCCATCCGCTCGGGTGTCCAGTAGCGGATGTGAGGGGAAAACAAGGCGCTGAGCTCGGTGATGGAGAAGCCCGAGAATATGGCCCCTGAAACTCGTGGGCGCGCCACCCAGAACACACTCTTGTCGGTGACCGAGGCCCGGTGGGCGCTGGCAATCCGGAGCAGGACATCGACATGGGTCGCACCAGGGGCCAGCGTGATCTCCCTGACCTCTCCGACCGGCATTCCACGGAACAGCACCTTCGCGCCCACCTGGAGGTTGTGGTTCTCGGCGAGCAGCAGGCGCATGCTGAGGTCGTTGTGACTGATTGGTGGCAGCCGCAGTCCATCCTCCAAGACATAGGGATGTTCCTCGCCGACGAGCTGCATGAAGGGCTTCAGGGGCTGCCCTTGCTCCATGTCCGGCGTGATGAAGGTGACGTAGGCGTTCCGCACGAGCGTTTCGAGCCCGCTTGCGCCTTCGATCAGCCCGCGAAACCTCGGCGTGACGATCCAGAACCGCGAGCTGTCGTAGACAAGGCCACTCTTGTCTTCGTCAATCAGGAGGGTCACCAGCGCCCGCTTGCCATCCTTGCTGATGTCAACTCGCCGGACGTCGCCCACCGCCACGCCGCGGTACTTGACGTCGGCGCCGGGCTTCAGGCCCCGGAGGTCCAGGAACTCGACCTGCAACTGAAAGCCGCGATCACCGGCCTCGGTGTCCAGGAGACCAACCAGGTACCAACCGGCTAGCGCGGCCAAGACCAGGGTGACCAGACCCAGCACATAGCGAGCGTGGTTCATGGCGGCGCGATCAGACGTCGAGGTTGGTCACCTCCAGCGCGTGCTTCTCGATGAACTCCCGACGAGGCTCGACGTCGTTTCCCATGAGGATGGTGAAGATCTCGTCCGCACTGACCGCATCATCCACGACGATGCGGTGCAGTGTGCGCTGTTGCGGATCCATGGTCGACTCGTAGAGCTGTGAGCCGTTCATTTCGCCAAGGCCTTTATAGCGCTGCACACGCAGGCCCTCCTGGCAGGATTTCATGATGGCTTCATAGGCTCCCTTCAGACTGCGGTACTGCGAACGCGTGTCGCCATCCGCGACGACGAAGCTGTCCTCGGGACCATCTACGAACGCCCTGGGGTGCACACCGAACTCGACCATCCGTTTGAGGTGCGGTGTGATCTCCTCACCCACATGCAGCGAGTAGACCTCTATGTCTGCTTCTTCCCGCTTGCAGCTGGACTCCGGTCCTTCGTAGATCTTGAGGGTACCGTCCCCCCGCAACTCGGCCAGATCGGCCTCCATCTCCGCATCAGTGCTCACGAACTTCCCTTCCCGGCCGCGGCCAATCCAGTAGCAGGGAAGGCTCATATGGGGAGGGAACGCTTCCGCAACGAAACCGGTGAATGGAACTCCCGAGTCCGCGGGCATCTGCCCCTGGTAGCTCAGGACGTTGCGGACCGCGCCGAGCAAGTCGCGCAACTCCTTGTCGACGAACTCCTTGCCCCCGGTAGTCCCCCGTCCCGCCTTGCAGATCAGCCTTGTCTTGCCGATGCCAAGCTCCATCAGCGCGGCATCCTTCTCGGCGTCGTTGATGGCGTACCGCTGCTGCTTGCCCTTCTGGACAAGGTAGAGCGGTGGCTGTGCCACGAAGATGTAGCCGCGCCGCACCAACTCGGGCATCTTTCGGTAGAACAGCGTCAGCAGCAGCGTCCGGATGTGGCTTCCATCGACGTCCGCATCCGTCATGATGATGATCTTCCCGTAACGTAGCTTGCTCGGGTCGAACTCATCCGCGAGGAACCCTGTGCCCACGGCTGCGACGATCGTCTTGATCTCCTCGTGGCCCAGGATGCTGTCTGCTGGCGCCTTCTCCACGTTCAGGATCTTCCCGCGGAGCGGCAGGATCGCCTGAAACGACGCGCGTCCCTGTTTCGCGGTGCCACCAGCGGAATCACCCTCGACCAGGAACAGTTCGGCTTCCTCCGGACGTGTGCCCTTCTGGCAGTCAGAGAGCTTTGCAGGCAGTCCGCTCCCCTCGAGGGCTGACTTGCGTCGCACCAACTCGCGCGCCTTTCGCGCTGCCTCGCGAGCGCGCAGCGCCTCCATCGCCTTCCCGAAGATTGCCTTGGGGGTAGCCGGGTTCTCCTCGAAGTGGGTCCGTAGCCCCTCGCCCACTACGGCCTCCACGATGCTCTGGACTTCGCGGTTACCCAGCTTGATCTTGGTCTGGCTCTCGAACTGCGGGTCCGGGACATGCACCGACAGCACCGCGGTCAGGCCCTCGCGGAAGTCGTCTCCGCTCGGAGGATTCTCCTTCAGCTTCACCAGATTCCGGGCGCGGGCGTAGTTGTTGAGGCTTCGGGTGAGCGCCGCACGGAATCCCACCAGGTGCGTCCCGCCCTCCGTGGTGTTGATGTTGTTGACGAAACACGAGACGTTTTCGTTGTAGCCGTCATTGTACTGCAGAGCGAGCTCGACCTTGTAGCTCTTGCTGGGATCATCCGGACCCGGCACCTCCTTCAGCATGTAGACGATCTCCTCGTGGATCTTCTCCTTGGCGCGGTTCAGGTGCGCTACGAACTCCTTCAGGCCTCCAGGAAAAGTGAATTCCTCCGATTGACCACTGCGGTTGTCGGAGATGCTCATCGTGAGACCGACAGCCCCCATCAGGTAGGCGAGCTCTCGAGTGCGCTTCTTGAGCACCTCGTACGAGAACTCTGTAGCCTCCATGATCGACGGGTCAGGGTGAAAACGCAGGAACGTCCCCGTCTGGTCGGTATCACCGATCTCCTTCAGCTCGCTGGTCTTGTTGCCCTGCGCGAAGGTCTGCCGATGGATCTTGCCATTGCGATAGACCTCGATCTGCAGCCACCCTGACAGCGCGCACACGACCGACACGCCCACACCGTGCAAACCACCAGACACCTTGTAGCTGCTGTGATCGAACTTGCCGCCGGCATGCAGCTTTGTGAGGATTACCTCCAGGGCCGGGACACCGGATTCATGCGTGTCGATTGGAATCCCACGCCCATTGTCTCGTACCGACACCGATCCATCCTTGTGGACGCGGATGTCGATTCTCGAGCAATGTCCTGCGAGCGCCTCGTCCACACTGTTGTCGACCACCTCCCAGACGAGATGGTGCAGGCCCTTCAGTCCGGTGTCGCCGATGTACATCGCCGGCCGCTTCCGCACCGCCTCAAGACCCTCGAGGACCTTGATCGAGCTGGCGTCGTAGCGTTCTTCCTCAGACATGTCCTGTTCCACCCATCCTGAAAACCAGCTCGGCGACCTTTCGATGCTTCAAACCATGGTTGAGAGCGAGACGAACATCCTCCCGCCTGAAGCCGACGAGCTCCGCGTAGAGCGGGGCGGAGTCTACCTCCACGACCAACCTGCCGGCTCGGAACCCCGCGACACGACAGCGTTGCGCCTGCTCCGGGCCGATTGCAGCAGCTAGCGCAGCGTTCAGCTCGTGCCTCCCTGCCTGTGTCTGGGCATTGCGCAGCACCTCCTTGAGCAGGTCTGCGACGTGCCTTGGCCCGCTCACGATCCGCTAATCGGCATCAGCACATAGGAGTATGCCTCGCCGAGCGTCAACTTTGCCGGAGTGGAGTCATCCGTCATGTCCAGGCGGATGGTCTCCAGCTCCGCGACCTTGAGAGCATCCAACAAGTAGTCCGGGTTGAAGCTGATCGACCCCCCCGCTCCCTTCACGTCCACGTCCATCACCACGTCGGCCCGGCCAACCCCCGAGCTCTCCGCAGACATCTCCAGGCTGGAGCTGCTGAAGTCGAAGCGAACCACTCTGAGATCGCCGCTGCTCATCACTGCGACCTTGCGCAGATTCTGTTCCAACGCGTCGCGTGGGATCTCCACCGAGGTCTCCGCTGCCTTGGGGATGACCACCTCGTACTCCGGAAACTTACACTCCAGGAGCTGGGAGACCAACAGCGTACCTCCAAGGGCGAAACCCACCTGGTTCTCACCAAAGGTCAGGGTCAGATCCTGAGGACTGTCCTCCCGGATCACCCGAGCCAGGGTCTGTAGGCCGCGAATCGGTACCACCACCTTCACCGGCTCCAGATCCTTCACCTCCCCAAGATTGTGGTAGGCCAGGGCAAGGCGCCTGCCGTCAGTTGCCACAAGACGCAGGCACTCCTCATGGAAGTCCAGAAGCACCCCGTTGATCATGTACCGCGACTCTTCCCGGGCTGCCGCAAAGACCGTCTTCCGCACCAGGCCGAGGAACACGCCGCCTGGGATTGTCAGCGAGGGGCCCTTCTTGATCTCCACCTCCTTCGGAAACTGGGCGGGGTCGTCCCCCACCAGGACGAACGACCCGCTCCCGGACTCGAGGGTCGTGCGCATGTCCTTGCAATGCAGGGACACGGTGGGGTCGGTCAGTTCCCTCAGCAGGGCGCTGGTCTGGCGGGCAGGCAGGAGCGCAGATCCCGGCTTGCTTACCTTGACCGAATCCAGCTCCATTCGGCAGGAAACCTCCAGGTCCGTGGCAAAGATCGCAACCCGCTCCTTGGTGGCCTCCAGCAGGACGTTCTGGAGGATGGGC
>QJVU01000263.1 GCA_003235605.1 Planctomycetota bacterium
AGTGCCGCCCGCGCGGAGGCCGGGTTGCTGTTGTAGGTGTCGTCCACGACGGTGATTTCACCGAGCCGCTTGCACTCCAGGCGTGTGCTGGTGTGCGGCAGGTTGCAAAGTGCCGTCAGGATGTCGTCCCGGCACATGCCCAGGGCCTGGGCGGCGGCAATGGTGAACAGGGCGTTGTGGACGTTGTGGGAGCCCATGCGCGGAATCGTGACCGCGGTCTCCCCCATAAGCCGGAAGGTGGTGCCGAGGCCGCAGAACTTGACGTCCGTGGCGAAGAGGTGCGCCTCGGTATCGACGCGTACCTTTACAACCCGCGCAGGTGTCTCTGCAGCCATCCGTTCGCAGTGGGCATCATTACCGTTCAGGATTGCCAGGCCCTGCGGCGGCAGGCAACGGATCAGGTTGGCCTTCTCCATGGCAACCCCATCCAGGCTGCCGAGACCCACCAGGTGGCTCTCCGCGATGCCGGTCACGATCGCGATGTCGGGTCGCACCACCTCCGCAAGCCGTTGAACCTCACCCGGGGCGCTGCTGCCCACCTCGACCACCGCCGCGCGGGTGTCGGCGTCGATCTGGAACAACGTCAGCGGCACACCCACGTGATTGTTGTAGGACCTTGGAGACTGCACCGTGCGCATGGCGGTGCCCAGCACATGTCCCAGCATGTCCTTCGTGCTGGTCTTCCCGCACGAGCCGGTAATCCCCACGACCCGTGTCTCATGGGCAGCACGATGGGCGGCAGCCATGCGCAGCAATGCCTCGCGCGTGTCCTGCACCCTGACAAGGAACCGCTGTCCCGGCAGGCCGGTCCGTGGCACGGAGCGACTCACCACGGCGCCGGCGGCACCAGCCTGGAGCGCTTCGTGAACGAACTGGTGTCCATCGAACGACTCTCCGGGCAACGCCACGAAGCAGTCGCCGGCCTGAAGCTGGCGACTGTCGATCACGACCCGGACCGCGGGCTCGCCCTGGCGGAGCACACGTCCGGCGCAGACTTCGGCAATGCGCCGCGGGCTCAGGGCCGCCGGACCGCTCGGGATCATGCCGGAAGTCCCCGCATCGAGAGTGCCTCCCTGGCCACCAGCCGGTCGTCGAATGGCACCACCGAGTCTCTCATGATCTGGTAGCTCTCATGGCCCTTGCCGGCGATCACCACCGTGTCGCCGGCCTCCGCCTGCAGGACCGCACGCTGGATGGCAGTGGTGCGGTCCACCACCTGGTAGAAGGAGCAGCGACTGTCGGCGATCCCCATGCGCATGTCGGCGAGAATCGCCTCCGGGTCTTCGGAGCGCGGGTTGTCGCTCGTCATGTAGGCGACGTCCGCATGGCGCCCGACCGACCTGGTCATCAGCGGGCGTTTGGTCGGATCACGGTCGCCGCCACAACCGAACACCACCAACAGCCGGCCAGTGGTGAGCTTCTTGAGTGTGGAACAGACCTGCTCCAGGGCATCCGGCGTGTGGGCGTAGTCCACGAACACCCGACTCTCCCCCCCGGCGTCGACTTGCTCCAGCCTGCCGGGAACCGGCCGCGCCTGCTCGAGGGCGGTGGCAATGGTCAGCTCGGAGACCGAGAGCGCCAGGCAGGCGGAGGTCGCGGCGACGGCGTTCTGCACGTTGTGCCGACCGGGCAGCCGCAGCATCAGGTCCACCCGACCGTTTGGCATGCACAGTACGAAGCGGGTTCCCTCGAGAGTGCAAACCAGGTCCTCGGCGCGCACCTCGGCATCGTTCTCAATGCCGAACGTGCTCACCTGCACACCCGGACCGAGGGCCTCCCGCATGACCTCGCTGACCTCCGAGTCGACGTTGAGGCAGGCAACGGAACCGGGATACATCGAGCGAAACAGCCCTGCCTTGGCTTGGGCATAGCGCTCCAGGGTGTGGTGATAGTCCAGGTGGTCCTGGGTGAGGTTCAGGAACACCCCCACGCGGAACTCGACACCTCGTACCCGGTCCTGTGTCAGTGCGTGGCTGCTCACTTCCATGACGCAGGCACCGGCCTGGCGGTCAGCCATCTCGCGAAGGTAGCCATGAACCCGCAGAGGGTCGGGGGTGGTGTTGGACAAGGGGAGGATGCGGCCGCCGAACTGGTAGCCGTTGGTGCCGATGAGCCCGACCTGCCGGCCCGTGGCCTCCAGGCAGCCACGAACCAGGTGCGCCACGGTGGTCTTGCCGTTGGTACCGGTGATCCCCACCACGGGCATCCGTCCCGAGGGATGGTCGTAGTACATGGCGGCGGCATCCGCGAGGGCCCGGCGCCCGTTGCGCACCACCAGCACCGGACAGGGCAGTTCCAGAGGCCGTTCGGCGACCACCGCGCAAGCACCTCTGCCGAGGGCCTGACGGGCATAGGCAGCCCCGTCCTGGCGGGTGCCGCGGATCGCGAAGAACACGCTGCCAGGTGTGGCCTCGTCGGAGCGGCAGGCCAGCCCCTCCACTGCCAAGTGCCTGAATCTCTGGATCTGGACCGGCCGCAGCCGATCCACCAGGGACTGCAGGCTCAGCACCGAAACACCCTGTGCGAGTCCGGAAGGGTATGCAAGCTCCGTCATCTCGTCTCTATCCGCCCTTTCTGATCCACCCTCGAGATCCCTCAGCTCTCGCCAACGCCGCCAGCAGCACCCGTGCTGCAGGCGGTCCGGCGAACTTGCCACCATAGAACTTGTCTGCCTGCTCCTTGCGCAGGACACAGACTGCCAGCCACCGCGGACGTGCCGCTGGTGCAAAGCCCACGAACGTGGCCGTCTTCCTGTGCGTACCAGGCACTGTCGAGGTGCCGGTCTTGCCGCCCATCACGCTGCCCTGGTAGCCGAGGCTCTTGAGCATCGCCTGGACCCGCGCCCCCGTAGCACCCGCCTCATCGCTCACCACGTCCACCATTGCCTGGCGGAGGCGGGCAACGGTCTCCCCGGACAGGAATCGCTGTCCGGTCTGCGCGTCCGGTGCCTGGATGTGCCGACCGTTCACCCTGGCAGCCTTCACCAGGCGCAGTTCCCGCTGGCAACCGCTCAGGAGGGAAAGGTAGGCCCGTGCCAGCTGCACGCAGGTGACAGAGAGCTCGTTGCCAAAACACAGGGAAGGGCCGGTCCAATGTTGGAAAGACGCCTCCGAGATCTTGTCCAGGTCGTGTTCGGGGGGCGTGCCGCCCAGTTGCTCGCCGGGAAGCCCCACGCCTGTCTTCTGGCCAAACCTGTAGATGTCCAGGTAGAGCTTGAGCCCGGCCCTGCCCAACCTTCGACCGATCTGCACAGCGCCG
>QJVU01000420.1 GCA_003235605.1 Planctomycetota bacterium
ATCCGGAACTTGGCGTCCCGGTAGAAAATCACTTTGTCCTGGAGCTGAACGTGGACCTTCACCCGGTGGGTGGGCTGCAGCAGGTCCATGCCTATGTCCACCACCTGTCCGAAGCGGGTGCCCAGGACCAGGACCGGATCGCCCTTGCGCAGACCTGCAGCGTTCGGGAAGTAGAGCATCTCGTCCTGCCGGAGACCGATCGAGAAGCTCCCCAGAGTCGCCGTTGCCACCAGCAGCAGCAGCAGGGCTCCGAAGAACACCAGACCGAGAACCGTGTCGCGCTTTGGCTTCCGCATGCTTCTCTCCTTCTAGTCGGCACCTCCGCCCAGAAACTGCTGGACGAGCTTGTTTTCGCTGGTGCCCATCTGCTCGACGGTGCCCTCCTCGACGATGACGCCGTCGTCGATCACGCCGATGATGTCCGCGACCGTGAAGGCGCAAGCCCGGCTGTGGGTGACCACGAGCCCGGTCACGCCCACGCGCTCCTTGACCTGGTTGATGAGGCGGTGGATCTGGTCGGCCATGATGGGGTCGAGGCCGGCATTGGGCTCGTCGTAGAGCACGTACTCCGGTTCGGTGATGAGGGCCCGGGCCAGACCGGCGCGAAGCTTCATGCCTCCGGAGATCCGCGCTGGGTACTGTCTCGCGGCGCGGCCCATGCCCACCAACTCGAGCACCTCCATGACCCTCTCTTGCACTTGCGTCCGGTCCAGGTTCGTGTGCTCCTGGAGTGGCAGGGCGACGTTCTCGGCAACCGTCAGCCAGTTGATGAGCGCGCCGTTCTGAAACAGGTAGCCCATCCGCTTCCGCAGCTTCATCAGTCCTGCAGAATCCAACTCCGGCACCTCCTGATCGTCGACGCGCACCGAGCCACTGTCGGGCCTCAGGATGCCGATGATGTGGCGCAGCGTGACGCTCTTGCCGCAGCCGGAACGACCCATCAGGACATAGGTCTTGCCCTGGGGCACGGTCAACGTCATACCCTTCAGGATCTGGCGATCGCCGAGTGTCTTGTAGACGTCGTGCAGCTCGATCATCACTTGAACAGGAAGTAGAAAACCCAGGTCAAGATGTACCCCAGCACGATGATCAGGATCACCGAGGTCTTGACGGCCTGTTGGACAGCCCGGCCGACGCCGAGCGCGCCGCCGTCGGCTCGCATGCCCGCGGAACAGCTGACGGTCGCTACCACGCAACCGAACACAACTGCTTTGGCGAGACCAGTGTAGACGTCCTTGGGGAACAGCCTGTCGGTTTGTTGGAGGGCTTCGCGAGCAGCCTTCCAGTACGTGGTAGCCGAGATGTCAAGCTGAAACGCGCCGACCAGGCCACCGCCATAGATGCCCACGAGATCGGAGAACAGGGTCAGCGCAGGGCACATCACCGTCAGCGCGACGACTCGGGGCAGCACCAGGTAGCTGGTGGTATCCACGGACATCACATCCAGCGCGGTGACCTCGTCGGACACCTTCATCGTGCCCAACTCGGCTGCCATGGCGGATCCCACCGTTGCTGCCAGGATCAGGGCGGTGATGAAAGGGCCCATTTCCCGACACATCGTGAGTGCCGTGATGGTGCCGATCATGTTGCTTTGGCCGTAGCGCTGCAACTCGATGCCGGTTTGCAGGGCAAGGATTGCACCCGCGAACAGCGCCACCACGAGCGTCACGGGTAGGGCCTTCACGCCGACGATGAAGGCGTGGTCGAGGAGGAAGCGGACGCGTCGGGGCAGGGTGTAGGCCTTGGTGCCGGTGTCCAGCAGCAGGTTCACGGTGTAGCCCGTGGCCCCAAGGGTCTGCTTCAACCAGGAACCGGTGTCGGAAAGTACGCCCACTTGCTCTGTTTGGCCTTGCCCTATCTGGCCTGCTTACTCGGTTGGCTTGCCTCGCTCGCCTTGCCCGCGCCACCAATGCGAAGGGGGATGAATTGGAGGAGGCGTAGGGTGCTTTCGGAGCCATCTGATTCGTAGTTGAACAGAAACGGCACCGAAGTCTGCACGCGGTTGCCGCGCCGACGCGTGGAGTAGAGGTGTCCGGCCAGATGGAAGGCCTCGTCCTGGGGTGCGCGAGTGCGGTGGCGGGCTAGGGTCCACAGCCAGCCGAACGCCTCGTCCACCCCTTCGGCGTTGCCCTGCGCGTACGGCCAGAGGGACAACAGGCTCCATTCGCCGGTGCCGTCACGGCGACACTCCCGGTGCCAGAACGGCCAGATCTTGAGGAAGTCGTCCTCGCCACCGTCACGGTGTTCGCGGTGGACCCACCAGTAGAAGGGGAGCACCCAGAGCTGGGTCTGCTTGCCTTCCGGGTCGCGGTACTCACGCCACCAGATGAGGGGCCAGAGCGCCGACCAGGCGCGGTGCTTCGGGGACAGCGTCCGCGAAACAAACGGCCAGAGCCACCACTGGAGGAAGTCCTTGTCGTTCCGCTGGTCCCGCTCGTAGCGATAGAACGGCCACAAGATGTCGAGCCTGCGGTAGTCCTCGCCGATGCGCCGGCTCTGGAAGAAGGGCCACAAGAAGCTCCATCCAGATCTGCGCCCGCTCTCGCTCCGCTGCCGGGCGAACAGCGGCCAGAGCGCATAGCTGAACATCGGATCATCGCTATCCAGATTCTCCCAACTCCAGTTGAGGAACGGCCACAGGATGGCATAGCGTGCGAAGCGTCCGGGGTGGGCTATGAAGTTGTAGAGTGGCAGGACGCGATGCCAGCGGGTTCCATCCTCCGCAGCGCTGTAGCCGAAGCCCAGGAGCGGCCACAGGAAGATGTGGCCCACACGCTGGTCCTTCTCGGTGCGCAGGTAGAGCGGCCACAAGACGGTCGTAAACCGGTCGTAGGTCAGGAACTGCGGTGCGTCGAGGTAGAAGGGAAACACACCCAGGTAGTCTTCGCCGTGGCCACTGCCGCCCCACACGAACGGGAACAAGAAGTACCAGTCGGACTCCCGGCCCCCATCCGCGGATGCCCGCTCCTTGTAGTTCCACAGGGGCCAGATGCGTGCGCTGACCTCGTCCTGGTTGTGGCGCACGCGGCCCAGCGGCCACAGGAACTGGTGGTCGGTGGCTCGCGCGCCCGGCACCAGATCGGGCTTCTCCACCCGGCGGTAGAGAGGTCGGATCCGAAAGTCGCTGCCACCCTCGGGGGTGAGCTCGTAGTGGATGATCGGCCAGAGGACGTCCAGCTCGAGAAGGCGGCCGTCCTCGTCCAGTCGCTGACGGAACAACGGCGCCAGGTTGAACTCCGAAGGGAGCCAGGTGCAGCAGGGGGCGCTCATGAGCAGGCCGAAGAGCAAGCCGAAGAGCAGGCCCAGGGAGCAGCCTCCGGGGGCGGTGCCGGCCGCGAGCTGCTGCCTTGAACGACCTGCCCATCCAGCCCTCGGCAACCCCATGGGCGGGAACCATACCGTTTCGCTGGAAGAGAAAAGAGCACCCTCTCGGGGACTGCGGTGAGATACTTTTGCCGCCTATGGCGCGCTCCCTGCTCCAAAACCCGGGCGGCGAACTTGAGCGGGCCTTCCGTCGCGGCCGATGGGTCTCACTGGAGCATGGCAGAGGTACAACCCATGGCGTCCCCGATCATCCCCAGCGGTTTCGGTTCTGCGGCCCCCACGCCACGAGCGCTTGTCCTGCTGGCGCTGCTGGCGTCCGGTCTCGGCGGCTGCAGTACGACCAACGAAAACGCGACCCTGAGGCCATCGACCCCAGCCGAGCTCCTGAGGGCGGAGGACGAACTGCTCAGGCCACTCCGGTCGCGCAGCGTCGTTATCGCCGACCGGGTGGTGGTCCAAATCTCGCCCAACTTCTATGCCAAGCTCAGCCGGCCCCCAGGCGGAGCGCGGCGCGCTGGAGAGGCCTGCGACGAGATCCTGTGGAACGTCGGCGACCCGGTGCTCACTCGCCAGCAAGGGGACCACGGTGCGCCGGGCACGCGGGCCAACCCGACCGTCCCTGTTGGTGTTTCCGAGTTGGAATTCGTCATCGAGGGCACGATCTTCCTGGTCACCGACCATCTGCGCCTGAAGGTCTTCCACAGCGCGCCGCCAACGTTGCAGATCTCTGCCAGCGGGGACGTCAGGCTGCTCACGGAGCGTGCCACGAAGGAGGAGCGTTTCGCCGAGCTCCGTTTCAACGACGGCAAGGTCTACGGCAAGCGCCACCAGGGTTAGGCCCGGCACCAGCACGGCTGCGCCTGCTGTGTCTCATGCTGGTGATCGCAACTGTGTCATCCGGTTGCAAATGGCTGGTTTGGTTGGTCCCGACCACCACGATCAGTCTTCGCTACGAACGTTGTGACGATCCAAAGGCCGATCTGGCACTCGCCCAGGCCGACAAGCTGATGCGCCTTGGTGGTTACCGCGACGCGCTGCCGCTGCTGCGGGAGGTGCTCGTCCATTGTCCCAATCACGTGCCGACCCACATGCTCTACCAGGACACGGCCAAGCGCGTGGGCGGCGATGCAGAGAGAGCCATGCGGAGCTACTACCTGCAGTTGGAGGACAATGTGCAGTCGCCGCTGGTTCCCTTCCTGAGGGCCCGTCTTGCCAGGCACGAGGTGGAGTGCAGAGACTACCTACTGGTTGCGTTGCGACGTGACCGGAGGTTTGTCTGGGCTCACCTGGAGATGGCTCGGATGCGACGCAGCGTGAACCAGCCGGAGGTTGCGCTCGCCGAGATCGAGAACGCGTTGGCTCTCCGCCCGGGATTCGTACCCGCGCAAAAGGAGATCGCCGAACTCTACCTGGAACTGGATCGTCCCGAGCTGGCCGAGCCGTACTATGAGAGCTACCTGCGCGTCCGCCCGGATGATGAGCGGGCGCAGCGCGCCTACGTCTGGCTCATGACCCACAAGCTGGGCAGGCCCCAGAGTGCGCAGCCGATCGTGGAGTCGCTGCTCGAGAAGCACCCGGAGGACCTGGACCTGTTGATGGAGCTGGCGGCCATTCACTGGCGGCAGGAGCGCCTGACCGAGGCCGTCGAGACCTACAAGAGAGTTCTGCGGAGGGACCCCGCCAACGCCACCGCAGTGCTCAACCTGGGCGACCTCTACTTCGATTGGGAGTCCAAGACCGGTCCCGATGCGAAGGACGCTGCTTGGCGTGACGCGCGGAAGTGCTACCGCTACTTCCTGGGGCTTCGGGACGACAGCAGGGCGCTGCTGTTGTTGAACCGGCTTCTGGCGGTGCCCTACCGCCTGGAGCAGATCAACAGGCGGCTGGGTCCGGCGGCGATGGATCCGGTGCGCGTGGAAGACCTGTTGGGGACTGGGGTTCGCTGACGCCGGCGGCCGCGAGGGAGGTGCGAAGGCGCGTGCGATCCGCCCTGGCCCAGCGATCGTCAGGCTCGCCGGCAGCCACCAGGCGGAATCGAGGAGAGTCGATCTTCACGATCTCCCAGCTTCCTAGGTGACGACGGGCCAGCAAGTTGCGCAGGTCGAGGTTGCGATCGCGAAAGCCGGCCCGGTGCAACCGCAAGACGACACGATCAAGCTGCTCCAGGAGCTTGCGGCGGTCGTCACGCGAGAGCGCGGGGAGGAGTTGGTCCATGGGGCAGCCCGGCCAGGCCGAGGTCACCAGGGTGGCCCGGCGGAGGAAACCGAGGCGCCTGCCCTCCACCACAGCCAATCCCTCCGGGCCTCCGAAGCCATGGGACAGTAACCACTTGAGGGCGGCCAATTCCCGTGCCGCCCGGGACGGGGCGAGGGCGGTGTTGCGGGCCAGGCCACGGCCCCGGTCTCGCCATGTGGGGTAGTCGTAAGTCTTTATGTAACAGTTGTATACACCGATCTGAGCTTGCCGCACCCAGGTCGTCGCCTGGTCCGTCACGGGCTGCCCGAGATGCCGGCTGGACAGCTTCTCGAGGCTGTCCAGGGCCGCTGCCCGCAGCGGCTCCTGGAACCCTGGGGCGACATAAATCCAACGCTCAGGGGCTTGCATTCCACCACCTGAGGTCATCACAACAGTATAGTTGACAGCCACTTATTCCTGCGCAACGGACTGGAGCCGAGCGCTCGCGCGGCTGGCAGGGATCAAACATGAGCGTTCCGCTTGGTGACAAGACAGACATGGATCGTTGAGGAAATGGGATGAGGACCGTAACCAAGAAGGAACTCGTCAACCGCATCGCCGAGAAGACGACGGTCACCAAGGTCGTCGCAAAGGACATCATCCAGTCTTTCCTGGACTCGATCATCGAGGAGCTTGCCGCAGGCAACCGCTTGGAGTTTAGGGAGTTTGGTGTGTTCGAGACCAAGGAAAGAGCGGCTCGCCTGGCACAGAATCCGCGTACCTTGGAGAAGGTCAAGGTGCCGGCCAAGCGCATCGTGAAGTTCAAGGTTGGACGAATGATGCGCCAGAAGGTGTCCGGTGATGATGAGGACGAGTTGGACAGCGAATTCTCAGGCAGCGGGGTGGCCAGTGGCAAACTCACCTCGGAGCGTGCCCAAGCTGGCGGTGCTGGTGCCGACTAGGCTCTAGCCTGGGAACTGAAACCCCTTACGTACGCGCTCGAGCGCCTACCGGTCGAGGACCGCGAGGGCTCGGTGCAGATCGGCCAACAGGTCGGCAGAGTCCTCACACCCCACCGACAACCGGATCAGGCCGTCTGGAAAGCCCGCCTTGATCCGCTCTTCCCGGGGAATCGAAGCGTGGGTCATGCTGGCTGGGTGGTCGACGAGGCTCTCCACACCGCCGAGGCTCTCTGCCAGCGCAAAGATCTCGAACGAGGAGGCCACACGGGTGGCCTCGTCCACGGTTGCATCCAGCTCGAAGGACACCATGCCGCCGCCATTCCGCATCTGGCGCCTGCACAGCTCGTACTGGGGATGAGAGGGCAAGGCAGGGTAGTGGCTGCGCTTGACCCTGGGATGGGATTCGAGCGCCTCCGCGATGACCTTGGCATTCTGGGCATGACGCTCCATCCGGAGGTGCAGCGTCTTGGTGCCCCGCAGGACCAGGAAGCAGTCGAGGGGTCCCGGGGTGGCGCCCACGGTGTTCTGGAAGTGCGCAAGCCGTTCCCGTAGGCCATCATCGTCCACCACCAGCGCTCCACCGACGACGTCGGAGTGGCCGCCCAGGTACTTGGTTGTCGAGTGGACGACGATGTCGACACCGAACGCAAGCGGCTGCTGGACGTAGGGACTTGCGAACGTGTTGTCACACACCGTGAGGATGTTGCGACTGCGGGCCAGGTTGGCCAGCATCGCGAGGTCGCACAGCCTCAGCATCGGGTTGCTGGGGGTCTCCATCAGGAGAAGGCGGGTATCATCGGTCAGCGCTTCGCGCACGCTTTCCACGTCCGCCATGTTCACGAAGCTGAAGGAGAGTCCGAACTTCTCGTAGAGGGTCCGGCAGAGCCGATAGGTTCCGCCGTAGAGGTCGTTGCTCACAACGACGTGGTCGCCCTTCTGCAGCAGGTTGAAGACCGTATTGATGGCTCCCATTCCGCTACTGAAGCAGAGGCCATGCTTGCCTCCTTCCAGGGAGGCGATGTTGACCTCCAGGGCAGTCCGGGTGGGATTGCAGGTGCGAGAGTAGTCGTAGCCTTTGAGCTTCCCGGGTGCTTCCTGCACGTAGGTGCTGGTCAGGTAGACTGGCGGGATGATGGCCCCGGTGGAGGGGTCCGGCTCATTGCCTGCGTGGATCGCACGGGTGCCGAAGCCCGGCGTTCCAGGGGGGCCGTCGGGTTGCTCGTTCATGGCGGGAGTGTAGCGTTGGCGTCCCGTGACCACAGCGCGCTACGACCTCGAAACCCTGGAGCTTGCCACGGTTCGTGAGCAGCTGGTTGCCCGACTGGCGACCCCCCTGGGTCGGACCGCGGTCGCCGGACTCGAGCCCCTCGCGGACGCGGAGGCGGTCAACCGTGCCCAGGACCAGACGGCCCAGCTGGCGCAGCGGCTCGCGCGAGGCGATCTTCCGCCTCTTGGGAAGTTGCGGGACGTGCGATCCTGGCTGCAGGCGTTTTTTGCCGGCGAGCACCGGCCGAGCATCCGCGACTTGCTGGATCTCCGACGCCTGTTGGGAGTGACGCACCGTTGCGGGCTCTGGTTGTCGGGGCTCGAAGATGCGCCAGAGCTGTGTGCCATGGCGAGGACCTTTCCCGAAGTAGGGGACCTTGCTGACGAACTGGGAGCGGTGGTGGACGAGTCCGGCGAGGTCTTGTCCACGGCGTCGGTAAAGCTGGCGGAGATCCGCCAGGAGATCGGGGTGGCGGAAGCAGCCGTGAGACAGGCGGTGCAGCGCTTCCTGGCTGACGAGGCGGTCTACCAGCACCTCCAGAGCCCGCAGCCATCCTGGCGGCATGGCCGCCCGGTGTTTCAGGTGCGACAGGAATGCCGAGGCAAGGTCCCAGGCGTGCTCCACGACCGCAGTCACTCGGGTGCAACGCTGTTCATCGAGCCCAACGTCGTTGTGGAGTCTGCAAACCGGCTCTCCGACGCCCGGGCCGCCGAACATCGGGAGATCGAGGTCATCTTGGCCCACATCTGTCGTGGCCTTCGGCGCTACCAGGAGGAGATCCAGACGGCGGTGGCGGCGGTGGTGCATCTGGACCTGACATTCGCCAAGGCACGCCTGATCACGGAGGAGGGTTTTGTCGCCGCCTCGGTTGCAGACGGCGCCACGCTCCGCTTGGTGGGGGCCCGACACCCGTTGCTGCTCCTGGCGAGCGGTCGGGAGGTGGTTCCGCTCACCCTTGCCCTGGGGGATCGCTTCACCCTGCTGGTCGTGACCGGGCCGAATACCGGTGGCAAGACCGTGGTGCTCAAGACGATCGGCTTGCTGAGCGTGATGGCCCTGTGCGGCCTGCCGCTTCCGACCAAGGAGGTGAGCACGATCCCGTTCTATGACGGTGTGTTCGTCGACATCGGTGACGAGCAAGGCATCAGCCAGAACCTGTCGACGTTCTCTTCCCACATCACGCGCATCTGCCGCTGCCTCGATTCCGCCACCTCCAGGTCGCTCGTGTTGCTGGACGAGTTGGGGGCGGGCACCGATCCCGAGGAGGGCGGAGCGCTGGGCTACGCGGTGCTCCAGGATCTGGAAAAGCGAGGCGTGCACGCCGTAGTGACCACCCACATCGGCGTGCTCAAGGACTTCGCCTATCAGCATGCACACGCCGAGAACGGTTCCATGGCTTTCGATGGCCAGAACCTCACGCCGCTGTTCCGGTTGGAGCTGGGCATCCCTGGCCAGAGCCACGCCCTGGACATTGCCCACCGCGTCGGCATGGATCCGGAACTGGTCGAGTCGGCGCGGCGCCGGCTGGATGCCCACAACAGGCAGATGACCGTGGCCATCGACCAGGTCCATTCCGCCAGGCGGCGCGCCGAGGCCGACCGACAGAGGGGCGAGGAACTGGTGCGCGCCGCCGCCGCCAAGGACGCTGCCGCGGCGGACCGGTTGCAGGAGCTGTCCCGCCGCGAGGCGTGGCTGCAGGAGGAAGCGGACGCCGCCGTGGACGAGTGCCTGCGACGGAGTCGGGCGGTTCTCGAGGAGCGCTTGGCCAGGCTCCAGAACGCCCCCAAGCCCTTTGGCGACGAGGCCAGGAAGCTGCGGGAAGAGCTCGGGGTCCTGTACCGGGACACCTCCGTCCACCGGCGCCGGATGCGGTTCCTGGGGGCCGTCCGCAGGAACCACGTCGTCTACTTGCCCCGCCTGGGGCGTCGCGGCACCGTCAGGAAGGTGGACCGGGTCCGGGAGATGCTCACCGTGGAGATCGGCAAGATGCAGTTGGAGGTCCCTTTCGAGGATGTCTCGTGGCTCCAGCCGCTGGACTAGCTCCTGGCTCCCGGTGGGGAAAAAAGGCCCCGCGCGCGCTTGACCCCCCTAGGGGCCCCGGTATCGTTCGCCCCTCCTTCTCCTGGGCCTTTGCGCGCTAGCGTAGCTCAACGGCAGAGCACCTGATTTGTAATCTGGAGGTTGTGGGTTCAAATCCCACCGCTAGCTCCAAGCGAGACAAGGGATTACGACCAGCTCCCGAGCTTGGGCGGACGCAGCGCCAAGGGGCCCGCGGAGGGCAGATACCGAAGCGGTCAAACGGGCCAGACTGTAAATCTGGTGGCTCAGCCTTCGCAGGTTCGAATCCTGCTCTGCCCACCAGTTGTTCTCTAGATTCTCAGTTTGCTTGCGTAGCGTTCCGATTGGCACCTGGTCTCGGTACCTTCCTGCCACCGCTTGCTGCTGCCGCGGACGCAGGTCAAGGCACGCGGGTGTAGCTCAATGGTAGAGCCCCAGCCTTCCAAGCTGGTTGTGAGGGTTCGATTCCCTTCACCCGCTCCATCGGCCGACCGCCGCTCTTTCCAGCTCTGTTCCCCACTTCATTCCCCCCAGTTCATTCCGCTGCTATAGCTCAGTGGTAGAGCACCTCCTTGGTAAGGAGGAGGTCTTGGGTTCAAGTCCCAATAGCAGCTCCAGCTTCGGATGTGCCGGTTCCGCGACTACCGAGTAGCGCGGCACGGCTCGTCACAATCCTCCCTAGCAAAACCAGACAGTAATGGCCAAGGAAGAATTCACCAGCACCAAGCCGCACGTCAACGTCGGCACCATCGGGCACGTTGCCCAC
>QJVU01000020.1 GCA_003235605.1 Planctomycetota bacterium
CCCGTTGCGAGAGCCATGATGTTCCTTGCCGCGGAACAGGGTGAGGACCCGATGTATCCCGATCGGCCGACCCGGTGGGATCCAGCCGGCAAGCGTCTTTGTAGGCACCACTGCCTGGTGGATGTGCCCTTGGACTTCCAGCTCGTTCGCTCCCCGACGGACGCGGAGGGGATCCATGTCAGCAAGCAGCGCATCCCGGGCAGACACGAGGTGTTCGCCCGCGTAGAAGGGCCAGGATTCCTGGAAGCTCTGGAACTCGGGGAAGCGGGACACACCTCCACTGTGGCCGCTGTAACCGGGTTCCGCGCCGGCAGCTTATGACCTCGCTGGGAACCTGAGGGCGCGCTGGCTAGGATGCTGGACGCTTTCACCTCCTCCTCGATATGTGATGACGAGTGTTCATCCCGCTCATCGTCGTTGGCGTCTTTGTTGGCTGCGGTCTGTACGTCCACTTTCGCGGCAATGTCCGCCACAAGCTGGTGCGACAGATCTCCAGCCAGTCGACGGTCCTGTCGCCGCTGAACTGCTTCTTCTACGGGTTCTCGGCCGTGCCCAACCGGCCCTGGCTCGACCGGACTACTTTTCCTGAGCTCGGTCTCCTCGAAGAGAACTGGCAGACGGTCCGTGACGAGGCCCTGGCCCTGTCTGATGGCGGGAGCATCCGCTGTTCCGAGCACTACGACGACCTGGGTTTCAACTCGTTCTTCCGTCGTGGTTGGAAGCGCTTCTACCTGAAATGGTACGGTGAAGCCCTGCCGTCGGCAAAGTCACTGTGTCCGAAGACCCTGTCGCTGGTCGAGCGGATTCCGTGTGTCAAGGCGGCGATGTTCGCGCTGATGTCACCCCGTAGCAAGCTGATGCCACATCGGGATCCGTTCGCGGGAGCGCTGCGCTACCATCTGGCATTGGTCACCCCCAAGGTGGGGAATTGCTGGCTGGAGCTGGACGGCGAGCGCTACGTTTGGCGGGAAGGCGAGGGCGTGCTGTTCGATCCAACGTTCATCCACCACGCCGCAAACGAGACCGACGAGCCGCGGATCATCCTGTTCTGCGACATCGTGCGACCGATGAGAAACCGCTTCGCGTCGGCGGTCAGCGGTCTCTTCGTGCGCAAGATCATGAGAACGACCGCCACCAAGAACGTCGACGGCGAGAAGATCGGCCTGTTGAACAGGGCGTTCGGATACGTCTATCCGTTGCGCAAGTTGGCCAAGACCTTCAAGAGCAAGGTCAGCAAGCCGTGCTACTACACGCTGAAGTTCACCTTGCTGGCTGGCCTTGTGCTGCTGATGTTCTGGGTGTTCGCGCAGTGGTAGGAACGGCCGAGCTCATGCAGCGGCTCTACCGCCGCCAGGCCTGGGCGTTCGACTGGACGCGCCTGCCGGTGTTGCGCGGCCGTGGCCTGTTGGCGCGCCACGTGTCCAAGGACGCCAGGGTGCTGCAAGCCGACTGGCTGCAGGCCGTTGCTTTTCGTGCTTCGGGTTCAAGCTCTAGCTCTCGTGGACGGCTTGCGGGGAGAAACCGCGCAACCGATCATGGTGTCGGAGCACTGTCATGGTGGTGACGCCGCTGGAGATCAGGCAGTTGTTGGCCCGACGCCCCTTCATCCCGCTCCGCATCCACATGACGGATGGATCGCTGCACGAGATCCACCACCCGGAGCTGGTGTTGGTCCTGAAGCAACGTATCGACATCGGCGTCCGACCGGACAAGGACGGAATCCTGACAGAAGTGGAGTACTGCTCACTGCTGCACGTGGTGCGGATCGAAGAGATCACGGATGCGGCGTGACGAGGATTCCAGGAAGTCGACGCGGTTTGCGGGCAGAAACCCTGTCCCCGATCACGTTGCCGGTGCGCTGCCCCGGAAAGTCCGATAGCGACCCGACGCCATCGTGGCCTACCTGCGAACTCGCGGGGGCCGCCAGGCTTTGGCCAGTGGTAGTTGCCGGGACCCGGGTGGCACCCGTGGAGTGTATCTCGGCGGGGTCCTGGAGCCGCGGGGCAGCCGCAGCGCAGCTGAACCCATGGGGGTTTCCAGCTACAACGGGTTTCTCGAAGCGACCGTCGTCGATACCTGGCGTGGTGTTCGCGGTAGGATGACGCGCGAAGTGCGCCTGGAGCAGCGCTTGTCTCGCCTATCCCCGGACCCTTGATCGGCCAGCAGCTATCCCACTACTCGGTCCTCGCCAAGCTCGGAGAAGGCGCCATGGCCTGCTCCGAAACCATCAGAAGGCCATCGACGACGCCAGGGAGGCCGTCAAGCGGCCGGCAACAACCCGGTCTACAAGATCAACCTGGCTTGGGCGTTGGCGTTGAGGGGCGAGAAGGAGGATCGGGCCGAAGTCGAGCGCCTGCTCGCGGACTGTCTCGCCGCGTCCTCAGCGCAACCTGGCGACGAACGCCGCGTGTTCCTCGGACGCGATGCCCTTGGCGAGCGTCTCCAACACCCCCTTGATGTCTCCGTCGAGCAACCGCTTCACGTCGAGCCAGAGGCCGGGATAGAACGGGCTTCGTAGGACGCCGTCCTTGCCGGGAGCCAGCAGCGCGTAGGTCCCACCGCTCAGGACGAACCAGTCGATCTCGGTATCCAACACGCGCCAGACGACGTACTCGCGGACTCCGTTGCGGCGGTAGACCGTCTTCTTGACGTGGAGGTCGCAGGCCGCACTGGTGGCAGTGACCTCGGCCACCAGCTCCGGGGCTCCTTCGATGTAGCCCTCCGTCGTGTCGGAAGTCTGGCCTCCGGAGGCAGGCTTGATGCGCAGAAAGGCGTCCGGTTGGGGCTCGTTGTCCAGGTCCAGCCTCACCGTGGAGTTGTCGCCCGTGCCGACTCCCCGCGTGTGGGCCGCGTAGTAGACCAACCAGGCAACGAGGTGGGAATGGGGCTCGCCATGATGGGCGTTCGAGACAGGCGACGGCATGTAGACGATCCCCTCGATCAGTTCGGCTTTCTTGACCTCCGGCATGGCGTCGTAGCGCCGCTCGAACTCATCCCGGTTCAACCGATCTCCTGCCACGAGGGGCGGGGTCTGTCCGGGGGAATCGTTCCAGTGCACCACGGTCGCCATGACAGGTCTCCAAGCTCAGGGGAACCGTCAGGCGCAATCCTACCGTGGCTTCTGGTTTTTTCTTGCTGGCTGGGCAGCCCACCGGCCGAGCGGACCCGACGGTCTGCATAGTCCCCGGAGTGGCAGGTAGGGGCGGCATGCCGCAGGCTCATGGTCGGGCGACGAACCCGGGTGCAGCGC
>QJVU01000479.1 GCA_003235605.1 Planctomycetota bacterium
CTCGAAGATCATGCGCAGCTGGAACTGCGGCTCATCGTCACCCCCGGTCGCCAAGAAAACTGCGGTTGTCGCGACCGCCCACCCTTGCCCGTGATACGCGAAGTTGGGCCCGAGATAGAGGTTCTGGTCCGGGCCGCTATCCCAGTCGGGAAGCGGAATCTCATGTATAAGCTCGGCGCCAACGTACATCGATGGGTTCAGCTCATAGGACACGCCCACCGTTTGAACGAGCTCGCCGCCGTTCTCGTCGTAGTGAAAGTACCGTTCGCCTTCCCATCCTGCGCCGATGACGAAGTTGTATCCCAGCTCCCAGCGATCGATGATCTTGTCAACGATCAACCGGTTCTCCCATTCAAGCTCCTTGCGGCCGATGGCCACCTCGGTCTTGAAGCCCAGCCCGACAACATCGGTGCGCGAGTCGAGAAAGCGGAACTTCACTTCACCACCCGAGGCCTCGTACTCGGTGTCAGATCCTTCGCGGTCGTCCTGCCACTTCCAGTCCGCCAGCTCGAGCGCGCAGTGGATGTTGTCTGAAATGCCGTATTCGAGCTCGTGCTTGAACTTCAGGCGGTCGAAGCTGCTGTCCTCCTCGGTATCCCTCGCCCACGTTACCCACTGCTCGTACTCGAAGTGGCCTGCGGGCGCCCCGTGCAGGGTTTCCTCTACGAACGTGAATCGCCTGTCGATCGGGCGGGCATAGGATTCGTCGAGGTCATGGAGTGCGTTGGAGGAAACTCCGTTGACCTGTCCCCAGACCGGAGCGGTCATGGCCGTGGCCAACACCAAGAGCCCAACGTGGGCGAGAGGGCAAGGGCGGCAAGCGGCGGGTCGAGCTGGGTTCATCCTCATTGGGCTGGTGATGCCGGGGTACCCACCGTCTCCGCTGAAAAAGCACTGTCCGCACTCCCAGACCTGCTTTCCAGCAGGATTGCGAAGTGCAGTGTGGGCCAGTCGCAGTCCCAAGTCAAGACGTCGTGATGGCTTGGATCACGCACCCCTGAGGCCATGCCGTTCGCGACAGGATGTGTTGCTCTGCGACGGAACATGCTGGCGAATCGCGGACGTTGCCCCTGGCAAGACCCACCCGCTACACTGGCTGAACCGTTCACAATCTAACCGGAGGACCTCACTTGAAGAGGGTCTTTGCTGCTTGCTCGGGGTTGTCCGTCTGCGCATTGCTCCCCGCTCAGGGCTTCCTGACAACGCCGCCGGGGGGCCTCACCACCGAGGGTGCTGAGCACTCCATACTGTTTGGTACGTGGTCGGACATGCGGATCCAGGAGGCCGATGATACGCACAGCAGCGGCAAGGCCTGCATGATCACCGAGATCGCGTTCCGGATGGACTACCGCCGCCACAGCCCCAAGACCGCCATGGGGCGTGCCTGGACCAGGATCACCCTGGACATGTCTGAACCGGTCAGCTACGAGTCGATGAGCAGTGTCTTCGCAAAGAACGTCGGGCCTTCCCCTACACGGGTATTCGACAGCAAGTGGAGTTGGCCCACACGGGAGGCCACACCGCCTCTCGAGCCTGATGTCTGGGGTGGCGTCAAAGGACAACTGCGTTTTCCGTTCACCGCCGCATGGCCGTACTCCGCCCGACGCTCGATCCTGGCTGACTACGTCTTCATGGGTGGGACACTCGAGAACAACGGGACCTGGAACACTCAGGACAAGGGTCCCTTCTACTTCCTGGACAGCGAGATCGACCACACCCAGACGAGAAGCGACAGCCGGCTGTTCCCTGGCAATCCACCGCGATGCAACGACTCGGCCATGACGCTCACGGCCGGGGCCTATGCCTACGGATATGCAGACGTCTACGGCCAGAACAGCCCAACCACCAGCCTGCGCGGCATGATGGCGTTCTATCACTACAGCTACTACACGGCGCCCGCCGCCGCAGTGCTCCACGCGGTGGGCACGAACGGCCAACCCAACGGCGCGAACATCGGTGCTGGCTGCAACCTCCTCTACGTGGATCTGAGCAGGCCAAGCGTCCTGTTGAGCCTCGAAGCGCTCCCGCCGGATGGCTACAGCGGTCTCATCCGTTGGGTGACCCCCTGGCAAAAGAGCCTTGCCAACCTGGAAGTCTGGCTGCAGGGCGCCTGGAGCGACTCGCAGTCCAAGAGCCTCATGCTCACCGCGGCCACCCTGGTCACGCTGCCCAACGGCCTGCCGCCGCGGTACAAGACCCTGTTCCAGGCGGGCACGAGCAACCCCACGGGCTTCGGACCCCAGACGAGCGGCCTCTACTTCCCCTTCACACGCTACGCAATCAAGTAGCCGGACAGAGCCAGCGCCGCGCACGAGTTTCGGACAGTCGCGACCGGGCTCGTGGGAATCGCTGGCCTGTTGCCCAGACTCACCCGCCCACCCATGGCCGCATGTCCCACCTGTGGTAACCGTGTGCCCGCCGGGGCGCGCTTCTGCCCCGGGTGCGGGGCGGTGGCAGCCCCGGAGCAGCCTGTCAGCCAGGAGCACGTGCTCCCCCTGGGGCAGGCGGTCACGCAGCCCGACGCCGCGGCTGCCGACCGGACTGCCGAGATGGAGGACCCCTGTCGGATCCAGTTCACCGCGGGCACGCTGCTGGCACAGCGCTACCGCATCCTCGCCAAGCTGGGCTCGGGAGGCCTGGGCACGGTCTACCGGGCCGAGGACGTAACGCTCCAACAGGACGTGGCGCTGAAGTTCATGGCGGAGCGGTGTGTGCACAGCGAAGAAAGCGTGCAGCTGCTGCTCAACGAGGTCCGACTGGCCCGCCGCGTCACGCATCCCGCAGTCTGCCGGGTCCACGACCTGGGCGAGATCGACGGGATGCCGTTCATCTCGATGGAGTACGTGGACGGCGAAGATCTGAGCACCCTGCTCCGCCGCATCGGCCACCTGCCTCCGGCCAAGGCCGTACAGCTGGCGCGCCAGCTCTGCGCCGGCCTGCAGGCAGCGCACGAGCAGGGAGTCCTGCACCGGGACCTCAAGCCGGCCAACGTGATGATCGACGGGCGTGGAAACGCGCGGATCGCCGACTTCGGCATCGCCACGGCGCGAGACGACGCAGCCGCCTCCGAGCGCCCCTCCGGCACACCCAGCTACATGGCTCCGGAGCTCTTCACCGGTGCGAAGCCCACGGTCCAAAGCGACCTCTACTCCCTGGGGCTCCTGCTGCACGAACTGTTCACCGGCCAGCGCGTTTTCAACGCCTCAACGATGACGGAGCTGCTGCGCCAGCATCGCATGCCGGTGGT
>QJVU01000238.1 GCA_003235605.1 Planctomycetota bacterium
GGACGGCGCGCTCCAGTGCCTCCGAGTGGATCCGGTCCGTGACCACCTTCTCAGGGGGCATGCAAGCGGCGCCGAGGCCCAAGGCCGCAGACTGGCAGATGGTGTCGTGTCGCCGACTGCCGGCGCTGAGCTGTTCCAGGAACACTTCCTTGAGCCTGCGGTGGTCCACGCCGTCACCACGTCCCATCAGGGCAGCGATGGCCGGCGCAACATGAGCCTGGATCAGCTCGCGGTGCTTGCTGACACGCTGAGCCTGGTACTCCTCAAGCACACGAAGTGCGTGCCAGTAGACACGCTTGTGTCTCGCACCCAGGTCAGGATTGACGTTCAATTGACGGATGCCGTTGATAGCTGCCACAAGCACATCCCGATCCCGTTCGCGGTCATCACCGAGCACGCTACTCAGGCTGCTCAGTGCGCGCAGCTTGAGATCCGGATCCGGGTTGTGGGAGGCGATCAGGCCCATGCCATAGGCGGCGAACGCCCGGGTCCGGTCATCGACCTCGGCTTTTCTCAGCAGCTGCCGCCCATGCGCGTTGTTCTCGAGCAATCCGATCAGGTCGGGAAGCGCATCAGGCCGCCTTGTGATCCCCATGGCCAGCGCCGCAGCCTCCCGAAGCTCCTGGTCGCCGCGGCGCAGACTCTGCCGGAGGATTGGCAGGATTCGGATGTCCCCGTGATCCAAGCCGACCTTGCCGAGGGCAATCAGGCAGGCGGACGTCATGTCCCGGTTGGTGCTTCTGTCCAGGGCCCTTTTCAGGGCGGGGAGGATCCGGCCCCGCCGTTGTTCGTCGCTGACCCCAGTGGCACTGCCGTCGACCCCGCGAGGAACTCGAAGGTATCGATCCTTGTTCAGCTCCCACCAGATGTCCCAACGGGTCTCGTCCGGCGTCGTACGCGGGTCGGTCTTTGGACCGCCTCCGCTGCTGGGTGTGGACGAGCCCCGGCCCCCCGGCGACGGCAAGCCCGGGCCACGGTACTGGCCCCCGTGCGCAATCAGTGTCTCTGGCGTGAGACATGACAGAGCCAGCCAAAGCAACCGTCCGGACCACGCCATAGATGCAGTGTTCAAGTCGCTCTTCCGTCCCTGGAGTCGTTACGGTCTGTTTTCCGGGACGTGCTGCTCAAGCGTCCCTGGGCTGCGGACCGCGAACCGCGCGAAAACCGTACCGGGGGGCGCCCGTTGCTCTTCGCACGCCGGTCTTGCAATGCTACTGACGC
This sequence comes from Planctomycetota bacterium, assembly GCA_003235605.1. Next base: position 1,222 of record QJVU01000238.1, read on the forward strand.
TGCTGGCGCCCGCCGCCGCGACCGCCGCCTCCCTTGCGGTCCCGGGCCTCGCTCACACGGAGCGGCCGCCCGTCGATGTCCTTGCCGTCAAGCTCTGCCATCACCGACTGGGCGTCGGCTTCGGAGGCCATCTCGACGAACGCAAAGCCCCGCGAGCGACCCGTGTCCCGATCCATGACGATGTGGACCTCTGACACGGTCTTGCCGGTTGCCTCGAACACCTCGCGAAGCGTGTCTTCTGTTGTGCCGTAGGCAAGGTTGCCCACATAGAGTCTCGTGCCCATCGCTGCTATCCGTACCTCTGTCTCTGTCTCCTGCGCAGGCTACCCCCACCGAGTGCAGGAGGAATCCGGCGTAGTGGCGCGAAGCATAGCACCGGGGACCCGGCCGGAAAACACGACCTAGCTCGGTGTTGTTGTTCTCCGATCAGCCAGCACCTCGACGTACAGTGCGTGATAGGCAGTGACCATCTGCTCGGGGAGAAAGCCCTCGGCAACCCGGCCCGGTCCCGCGGCCCCGAGTCGCGTGCGGAGCGCCGGGTCGGCGATCAGCCGGGCAATGGCGTCGGCGAGCGCCACGGGATCCTCCGGCGGCACCAACAAACCGGTGCGTTCGTGAACGACCGCCTCTCCCAGGCCACCGACGCGGCTTGCAATCACCGGGCGTTCTGCGGCCATCGCCTCCAGACAGGCCACGCCGAGCCCCTCACGACGCGATGGCATCACGAACACGTCGCAGGCGCAGAACAAGTCGCCAACCGCTTCGCGGACCCCCAGGAATCGCACCTGATCCTCGCACTGTAGCTCGCGCACGAGCTGCACAAGGTGCTCCTCCTCGGGACCCGAGCCGGCAATGCACACGACAGGGCTGATGCCCTGCTTGTGCAGCAAGTCAAGCGCCCTGATGAGGACATCGAAGCCCTTCCGATTGTAGAACGACCCCACGCACAAGAGCATGACCGCGTCGGGCTCGACGTACAGGGCTTCCCGTATCAACTTCCGGTCCGCTGACGGTTGCAGCCTGGCAGGATCGACCGAACTCGAGATCAGCCTCGTCATCTCCTTGCGGACCCCCCCTGCAGCCAGGCACGTCGCCACCCCGGGCGAGATGGCCACCGCCCGCTGCACCAGCGTGCGGTAGGTGATCTTGGTGCGCCAGTTACGCTTCACCTCCCGGTCCATGCGCCGGGTGGTGATCGCGGGCAGGCCCGCAGCGTACGCCGCCCAACCACCCAACCAAGTGGCGCGGCCGGTATGCAGATGTACGATCTCGGCCCCGGAGTCCTTGAATCCTCTGCGCAGGGTCCAGATCGCCCTCAGATCCAGGTTGTTGCGCATTGCGACGGGCACCGCCTCGATCCCGCGACGCCGGCACTCCTCCTGGCTTCGGCTCCCCGGAGGACAATACAAGATGTTGCGATGGCCGAGGCGGCGCAACCCCTCCATTAGCAGGAACACCTGTACCTCGCCCCCTGAGAAGCTGCTCTCCGAGTTCACGTGGGCGATGATCAGTTCGTCGCAACGCTCGTTCACGATGCCAGGATTCTAGGAGTCCGTGACAGCGCACCAGATAGACCGGACCGAAAAGCTGGCCGCCAGGATGCCTGACAACGCCAGGACCATGGCCAGGCGAGACCGGCTTTCGGCCTCGACGGCTTTCGGCAGGGCTCAACCAAAAGTAATCTCGGTCTTCATGCGCCAGCCGCGGGGACCGACAACGACATCGGACACGGGTGCGGATCTCATAGCTGTTGGCCTTCGTCGCTGGCTTCTGGGAACGGCATTGGCTGTGCCAGCACTGATCGTCTTTGGTTGGTTTGTCCATCGACTGGTCGAGGAAGAGCTCAAGACGGTCGTGCGGGAAGGTCTGCAGTCCTTCCTGGCGAGCAAGGTCGAGACTCTGGACGAGAGGATCGAGGAAGAGCTTAAGGTGGCCAGGGTGGTTGCCGCCCAGCCAACCATCCACGAAGCCATCGAAAAAACGGTGGCTGTTTGTCAAGAGCTTGGTGGCGACCGGGCCGCCC
>QJVU01000117.1 GCA_003235605.1 Planctomycetota bacterium
GCTTTGCACCTGCGCGCAGCCAAGCGCACATGGTTCAGCGGCAACAAGCTGGTACGGGTCAAGAAGGACATTCTGGTAACCGATGGGGCCGAGCCCGAGCGCGGAACGAAGAAGCCCCCGGAATCGAGAATGCCCCGGCACGAGGTCCTCGGGAGCACGACGCCGGTTGGCGCGCGACCACACCTTCGGGGACGGGAGAAGATCGTTCTGGACGAATGGGGTCCCTGGGACCACGAGAACCCGATGGTGCGGTGGGCCGGGGTGGCAGGGGGTGCTCATCGCTACGAGGTCCTCGGGGCAAAGGGGAAGCTGACGGCGCGACTCGTGGAAGGCAATGGGCGGGGCCTGCGCCTGAGGCTCGAGGCCGCGGCCGTGGAGGTGGACTCTGAGAAGAGCGGTGTGCATCCCTATGTCCTGGCGCTGGAGGCCACCGGCCTCTCCCGCCGGATCCGCGGTCAGCTGTTGTCGATCCGTTGGCGGGTGCGGGTGTTTCCCTGGACTGTCGACCCACGCGAGGACCTCGAGGCCTGGCGCGCCGAGGCCAGAAAGCACGGCATCGAGGCCACGACCACGTCCCTCGACCTCGACTATGGCCACGGCGGCCCACGGCAGCTCGAGTTGTCGCCGAAGATCACCCGAAGCGGGCCCGGCCCCGACCGGTTCGGCACCGTGGCGAGGGCCAAGGTCCACCTGCCGAAGGGCACCTGGCAGGTGGTGACGCGGAGCGACGATGGGGTCCGGGTATGGGTGGACGGCAAGCCCGTGGTCCCCAACTGGACCCACCATGGGCCAACCACCGACCGGGGAGAGTTCCAGGTCGAAGCCCCCCGCGAAGTGGACATCCGGGTCGAGCACTTCGAGATCGACGGTTACGCGCTGCTGACCTTCGACCTGCGCCGGGTCGACTAGCGCCTTCCCGCTACTTCGGCGTCACGGTCCCTGGCAGTGCCTTGTCCAGGCGACCGCACAGCAGGAAGAAGAAGGTATGGCCCACGACGTAGTTGCCGAACTTGTTCCAATGGGTGTCCCTCAGCAGGTAGGCGCGCCGCACCTCATGGGCCTGACGGACGACGTCGTAGAAGTCGAAGTGGTCGATCCTGCGTTCGGTGAGCCAGTCCCGAAGGATACGCTGCGGCCGCCTGATCTCGTAGTCCGCTGCGGTTCTGTGGGTGCTCTCCATGACCTTTGCAGCGAGGGTCTCGTCCACCTGGAACTCGCTGGGGTAGATCCCCACCATGAATCGGATGTTGCGGCGATCCAGGAGGTCAGCCATCTCGCCGAGCTTCCCGAGGATGTAGTCGATCCTGACACGACTGTTCGCGAGCTCGCCGGGATCGTTGCTGCACACGGACATGCGGCCCGTCACGATGTCCAGGAAGGACCCTTCCGAGAAGGTCGGTTGGTCGTTGCTCTCCGGAGGACACTGTGTTGCCAGGACCTGCAGGACTTGGCGGACCGTCACCGGAGCCAGGGGGTCGTTTGGGCCGCCTGCTGCCGAGGTACCCGGCCGGGACAACACCGCTGGCTGCTGCCTGTTCGCGGTCTCGTGGACGGGTTCGGCGGCCTTCGGTGCCGAAACGGGTTGCGGCAGCTCGACTCCCTTGCCGACGTCTTCGGAGAAGACCTTGAGCCGCTGCCTGAGGAACTCCAGCAGCCGGGATCTGGCCAGGATGGGGTAGCCCAGGAACACGGTCTCCTCGCGCCTGTCGATGTCGATGAAGGTCTCGTTCAGCACGATGCGCTTCCGGTATGGATCACCGTCGACGAAGTCGTTGCCGGCGAAGAAACCCAACACGACCATGTCCGGTTCGTACTGGAGCACGAACTTCTTGAGCAACGCGAGCTGCTCGCCCGTGTGGGTCATCGGGTAGCCGGCGTTGATGACATCGAGCTTGTGGTCGGGGAACCGCGCAGTGAGCAGTCGCCGTGCCACGGCGACGTAGTTGTCCTCGCGTCCGCCCGCCCAGCTGAAAGAGTCTCCCAGGAACACGATGCGGTAGGTTCCCGGGGGCTTGGGGATCTCGTAGTCCGCGTCGTTGAAACCGAACGCGTTCGTCCCTTGATAGTGGGGGCGGACGCGGAATCCCAGTTCCGGGTCGTACATGAAGAAGCCCTGGAGGAGCCAGGGCTCCAGTACGACCATCGCGATTTCGATCAGCAACAGCGCCACCGCGAGGCCGAAGCTGACGAGGAACATCCGCTTGAGGATCAGCTTCAGACGGTGCATTGGAGTGGAGCCGGAGGGGACGCGGCGGGCCGGAATCGTAACAGAAGGCGAGGCAGCGCCACGGGGAGGGTGCTTCTCCGGTCCACGTCCATGCGTGCCGGCCGCGGGCATGCTGGGGTTTCTTGCCCCAGGGGCCTTATCATGTTTCTGCCGAAGACTCTCCGACTGCACTCAGGATGCGTTTCACCGACGAAACCACACCGCCTGACGAACGCTCGCCCGACCCCGACGTGATCGCGGCTGTCGACCTGGGCTCCCACAGCTTTCACATGATCGTGGCGCGGGTCCTGGAGGACGAGGTCCGGGTCCTCGACCGGGTACGGGAGCGCGTGCGCCTGGCCGCCAGCATGGACGGGGAAAGCCGCAGCCTGGATGGCGAGTCCAGCAAGGTTGCGCTCGAGTGTTTGAAGCTGTTCGGTGAGCGTCTGGCGAACGTTCCCCCTGGGCATGTGCGCGCCGTGGGAACAAACACGTTCCGCCGGGCCCGGAACGGCCGCGCCTTCCTGGACATGGCCGAGCTGATGATCGGTCATCCGATCGAGATCATCTCCGGGCAGGAGGAGGCGCGGCTGATCTACTACGGCGTCGCCCACAGCGTCGCACCACACGAGGGTCGTCGGCTGGTTGTCGACATCGGCGGCAGCAGCACGGAGTTCATCCTGGGCTCCGGCTTCGACGTCCTCGGAGCCGAGAGCGTGGACCTGGGCTGTGTGGTTCACACGCAGCGTTGCTTCCCTGGTGGCAAGCTTTCGCGCAAGCGCGTCCGGAAGGCCCTGGATGCAGCCAAGCTGGACCTGGCCGCTGCGGTGCCTCGCTTCACCCAGTCCTACGCCGGTGCGTGGGATGTCTGCCTGGGGACCTCCGGGACAGTCCACGCCACGCGACGGATCCTGACCGCGATGGGCCTCGCCGATAACGGCCACGTCTCCCAGGAGGGAGTGAACACGCTTCTTGACGCGGTGATGGGGTACGGCTCCATCCAGGAGCTGGACTTCCCCGAGCTGAAGGCGGAGCG
>QJVU01000008.1 GCA_003235605.1 Planctomycetota bacterium
CAGCATCGGCGCCGCAGCTCGCTCTTCGCCCATCTCGTAGCGGACGTCGGCAGCGGCTCGAAGCGCCGCCTGGTCGTCAGGGTGCCTGGCCAGGAGCAGATCCAGCTCCTGACCCGCGCGGCTGAGATGCCCCTGCTCGGCAAACAGCTGGGCCAGGAACAAACGGGCTTCCGGGTCCTCCGGAGCCAGCCGCAGCGCCAGGAGCAGGTGACCCTCCGCCGCCGCCGCCATGGCTTGGTCCGGGGGTTCCTTGGCCAGGGCGAGGACACCAAGGCTGCGTCCCAGCACGGCCCGGGCCCGAACGGAGCGTGGATCCATGTCCAGGACCTCCTGGGCACGGTCACGGGCGGCGGCGTAGTGTCCGGCCTCGAACTCTTGGAGGGCCTTTCCCGACTCCAGCCTCACCCGGTCCTGCTGCGCCCGGCTGAGTTGTTGCTCCGGCGGCAGCTCCCTGGCCAGATCCTCGGGTGCGGGTGGCGGCGACGTGCACGCGATGACTCCTGACACCGCCAGGATGCCGCTCACGACCAGGGACCAGGAGCAATGCGCGTCGCCCATTCTGGACAGCCATTGTGGACCCGTGCATCCTGGCCCGTCCATTGTGTCCGGTCCATTCTGTACCGTCCCCCGGGCCCTACAATAGAATCCCATGACCGACGGCTCGGATGGGCAGCGACTGCAGGACCGGGCCGCCGAGCTGGTGGCGAGGGTGCGGGCCCTTCGGGAAGAGCTGGCCAAGGTCTTCATCGGGCATCAATCCCTGGTGGACCAGATGCTGTGGGCCGTGCTCGCCGGCGGCCACGTGCTGCTGGAGGGCCTGCCCGGTCTGGGCAAGACCATGTTGGTGAACTCCCTCGCCCGGTGCATGGGGCTCAGCTTCTCGCGCATCCAGTTCACCCCGGATCTCATGCCAGCGGACATCACGGGCACACGGATCGTGGAGGAGCACGACGGCCACCGGCGGTTCCGTTTCCAGGAGGGCCCCCTGTTCGCCAACCTCGTCCTCGGCGACGAGATCAACCGCGCCACGCCGAAGACCCAGTCCGCACTCCTCGAGGCGATGCAGGAGGGATCCGTGACCGTGGGCCGCGACACCCATCGCCTGCCGCGACCCTTCCACGTCATCGCCACCCAGAACCCCATCGAGCTCGAGGGCACCTATCCGCTCCCGGAAGCCCAGCTGGACCGCTTCCTGTTCAAGCTGCTCATCGACATCCCTCCCCAGGACGACCTCGTGAAAATCCTGGACTCTACGACCGGCGAGTCAGCGCCTGTGCTCGCCACAGTGGTGACCGGGGAGGAAGTGCTGGAGTTTCAGGCTCTGGCCCGCCAGATCCTCTGCGGGGAGCACCTGCTACGGTGGGTCGCGGCCCTGGTGCGGGCAACCCACCCGGACGTGAACGGGGACCCCACGACGCGGCGGTTCGTTCGCTACGGCGCAAGTCCCCGGGCTGGCCAGGCCATGGTGTTGGCGGCCAAGGTCCGCGCCCTTCTCGGAGCACGGCCCTGCGTCGCCCGGGAGGACCTGGAGGCCACCCTTCTGCCCTCCCTCGGACACCGCCTGGTATTGTCCTTCGAGGCGGAAACCGAGGGGATCGGCATCCGGGAACTCCTCGAGGACTGGAGCCGGCGGGCGGACGCCGCAGTCTGACAACTCGCCGGGCTTTTCGTCTGCTGCGGGCAGGTGTTGCGGAGTCGCTCATGTGAGGGGAACAAAAAAAACCATTCCTTTTGGAAAGTCCCCTCAGGTCAGACGTCTACATGGGTGCATGGGACGAGCGGCCCCGGCCGCAACCACACAGAATTGCAGGGTTGTGGTTGCGCGAGACGAGAGGGCAAGACCGGGGCCTGCATGACCGGGGGCTTTTTGGCCCCCGGTCATTCTTTCTTTAACATGCTCGCTCCGATCCAAGCTCCGGCTTCATCCGGTCCTCAACACTGCCCCGATACCTGTCCGGACATTGTCCTGATCTTCAGATGACGAGCGATCTCGAGTTCACCAAGGACGCAGATCAGTTCATGACACGGCTGCTGGATGCTCTCGACGAGTTCGATCCGGACGACGTGGACACGCAGCTTTCCATGGGCGTGTTGACCATGGAGTTCAGGAACGGCAGCAAGTGCATCATGAACCGCCAGACCGCAGCCCATCAGATCTGGTTGGCGGAAGGCGCCACAGCCTGGCATTTCGAGAAAGACGAGAACACCGGCTGCTGGGTGGACACCAAGGGACGCGGTGAGCTCAAAGCCGTGCTCTCGGACGTGCTCAGCCGCCGGCTGGAACGCTCCGTCAGCCTGTAGCCTGGTGCAGGGACGCTGCCACACCCCCAGAGCCCGCAGTGCGAGCGAGGGGGAAGCACAGCCGGAAACACGTGCCCCTTCCCAATCCACTCTCCACCGTAACCTCCCCGTTGGAGGCCAAGACGAAGCGCTGCACTGCCGCGAGGCCAAGTCCTGTCCCCTGTCCACGAGGCTTGGTGGTGAAAAACGGCTTGAAGATCTGACCAAGGTGCTGTGGCGAAATGCCTGGCCCGGTGTCTCGCACCTCTAGCAAGGCTGACCCATTCGCCGTGGGTGCCAACTCCAAGCTGATCGTGCCGCGGTTGTTCATTGCTTGGCGGGCGTTGATGACCAGATTGAGCAGCGCGTGCTCGAGACCGCAGGGGTCCAGGAGCACGGGCAGTCGGTGAGGTGTGCGGCTGAGTTCCAACGAGCACGTCGCGGGGAGCAGGGGGCCGAAGCGCTGTGCCACGGCGTGGCATATGTCACCCAGGTCTACACAACGCACTCTCGGACCATTGTCAGGCCCGTTGTCGCCGGCCAGACCCAACAGGCTTTCCATCAGGCCGTGGGTGCCCCCCAGGGTCTCGGCGATGGCGCGAAAGAAGCGTTCGGTGCGCGGATCGCCGTCCCGGATCCCAGCGGCCGCGTGCCCCATGATCACCTGGAACTGGTTCCGCAGCTGGTGAACGACCATGCTCGCCACCTCGCCAACGGTCTCCACCCGAAGCACGTGGCGCAACAGGCGTTCACGATGCCGAAGCGCCTTGAGGGTGGTGTCCAACCGCTCGTTCTGGGCCTCCTCGGCGGACAGCGCCATCCCCAGGGTCCGATGCAGGAGGGCACCACAGAGGGCCGTACCCACCGCCACGCCGCCTGCCACCGCCGCCCGCACCCAGAGACCCGAGTCCGCCACAGGTGTCAAACTGCCACTGGCTTCCAGGTAGGCCGTCACCATCAG
>QJVU01000150.1 GCA_003235605.1 Planctomycetota bacterium
GACCTCCAGGTAGTCCTTGTCGATCGTCAGCTGCTGGAACTCGATCTTCTCTATTGCCAGATCGAAGTCGCCGTTCGGCGTGATCGTGACCTTCCGCTCAATGCCAGCCTTCCTGCGGATCAGCCCGAGGGGAATGAACGTCCCCGGGGTGATCGTGACCGGACCCAGGACATTGGCAATCACGTTCAAGGTGACCACCTTATTGTCGAGGTCGGTCAAGAACTTGATGCTGGCCCCGCCCGAGCCCGGGTCCGCCTGCGGGCCGAAGGTGCCTGAGACCTCCCAGGCCGGGGTGCCATCCGGCAGCTTCACCGGCTTCTTCTGGACCTTGACGTAGGTCGGCAGCGGCTCGTGATCGAGGAGCTTGAAGTCTTTCTTCACCGATGACGTCACGGTGAAGCGGAACACCTTCTGATCCTCCCACTTCATGTCGTTCAGGAAGAAGTCCGCGGGTCGGATGTTGAACAGCTTGACCCCCATGGCCTCCCACTTCAGCAGCATCAAGGGGTACTTCTTGTCACTCGTCGCGAACTGCAGGCTGGCTTCCTTGACGCCTTGGATGCCCTCCATCTCCATGTGCACTTCGACTTCGCCGGACTCCTCGGGGCCGATGGTGATGCTCGGTACCTTGGTCTTCACCTCGGCACCGTCCTTGATCTCGATCTGCTGCAGCAGGTTGGGGTCCTTGGGGCCCTTCGTCAAAGTGTACCTGCGCTCGCCAATCCGGATGACTGCCTTGGCACACTGGCAGCTGCCGGTGAGCGCCTTCCACTCCATGGGTACCTTGTGGGGGTTCTTGAACCGGAACACACCCTTGATGGCGGCCTTGTTGAGGTGGTCTCCCAACTGCAGGCGGGTGCGGTCGAACCAGTCGTTCTTGCCACCCGTCTTCAGCCGAGCAATCGCCGTGGGCGCGGGCGCCGGTCGGTGACCGCCATTGCTCCCTTCCTGTCCCACTGGGGGTTTCCCTTGCGCTGTGTCCGGCGGCACCACCCCAGGGGGCTTCTGGGCCAGGACAAGCCCGTTGGCAAGCAGGCCGAACAGGGACGCAAGAAGGGCTGAGGCTGGCGTTCTCATGGCTGATCGCAGTGAATAGACCCTCCTGGGAGGGGAGTTTCGGTGGATGCTGGGTCGAGACCGTTTGCAGGGGGTCGAAAACCGATTTGGTGAACGGTTCGGGAGAGTATAGCCTCCCGCTGGGAGCAAATCCCCACCCGGAAACCCCATGACATCTCCCCTACGCTGGCTCCTGGGCCTCCTCTGCTGCTTGCCCGCTGCAGGTTGCTGCTCCATCGCCCAGGCCATGACGGCGCTGTTCTGCGGCCCCAGCAAGACGCCCTGGTTGAGGGTCTCCTATCGAACCCCCGGCGCGGCGCTGCTGACGTTCCAGAAGGCCGTTGCCCGGGATGACGTTGGCGTCATCTACAACAGCATTTCACCGGATTGGAAGAGGCGCGACGGGTTCGGTCGCTTCGAGGCCGAGAAGGTCTGGAAGATCCTCAAGCAGAAGTACCCAGGCATCCACACCGTGGGCCTCGCCAAGATCGTGCAGACGCCGATCCAGGAGCCCACGTTGGTCGAGCACATCCTGGAGGTGGCTTTTCACCAGTTCCGCGTGCGCCTCAAGCGCTACGAGTACTGGAGGGTCGTGGTTCCTGGTCCGGACCCTGAGGAACCCATCCCCAAAGGGGCGTTCCTGAGCAGCTTCTCCCAAAATCTCCGGATCACCCACCAGAGCGAAACCTCCACGGTGGATGTGCACATCCCCGGAATCGAGGCGGAGGAACTGATCGCCGAGGACATCCTCGAGGTGACCCTCGGCCGGGAGTGGAAGGTGGACCTCTTCGTGCCGGTTGCGACCAACAAGACCAAGGAATGAGAACGGGGCCGCCCCTGAGGGGCCGGCCCCGTTGCTTCTGGCCTGTGGCCGCTAGGAGGCTGTTGTCTCAGCGGGTCTGGACCCGCTCCAGGCGGCCACGCTCGGTAAGCTGTTCGCTCTCCGCAGCAACCGGAGCGGACAGGTGCTCGGTGATCTCCTTGACGATGTCCCGGCCCGGGGTGGTGTCCGCTTGGACCCCGTCGGTGAAGAAGATGTCATCCTCGATCATCTTCTGGGCTACATCCAACCTGGTCTTCACGTTGGCCAAAACCTCCTTCGCCTTGCTGAGCGCGGTATCGTCCAGGTCGAAGCGGCGGGAGCTGGCCGCCATGGCATCCACCTGACGTTTCTGTGCTTTCAGGGTGGCCATGGTGTGTTCCAACCGGACCTTCTCCGCCCGCACTGCGTCGAGCTTGGCTCGGGCCGCATCCACAGCCTGCGCCTGCCTCTCGATGAGCGTCTTCTTGCCCTTCAGCAGTGCCTTGTTGTTCTTGTAGGCTTCGAAGGTCCGCTCCAGGTCCAGCTCGATGCGTCGCCGGGAATAGCTGCGGCCGCCCAGTTCGTAGCTGGCGGGCGTCGCATCGCTCAGGAGGTTGCAACCCGACTTCAGCTTGGTCTCCTGCTTCTGGACCCGCGTCTCCAGCTCCGACACCTGTTCTTTCAGGTGTTCCAACTCAACTTCGGCGCGGGCCACGTCGCGCTTGCAATTGTTGAGCTCGGGCTCGATGGCCTCGATCAGCCGGGTGGCACGCTTGAGCTCGAACTCGATGGGGATCTGGCCCCTGACGCTCTCGCGAACCGAGTTCGTCATCGTCCGGGCATAGCTGCCCAGATGCTCTCCAAAGAGGAAGTACCCGACGCCGGTCACGACGACGAGGCCGATGGCGGTCCACTTGATCAGCTTGAAGCACATGTTGTTTCTCCTATGCGTATGGCTTGCGTCTCCTACGCGGTCTTGACCAGGAGGCCACGGGAGGCCTCACGCTCCCCCTTGCGAAGCTGTCGCCGAAGGATTCGCGAAGAGTGTCAACTCCGGCGGCCCGACACAGGAATTCGCAGTCAGGCGCCCGAGGCGTGCCGTAGCGCCGCCACCGTGGAACGCATCAGGCGATCCTTCATGTCATCGAGCTCTGACCGCTCTGCGTCCCTTTGCTGGACGTGGAAGTCCTCCAGCACCGCATTGCAATAGGGGCACTCGCTCTCCTGCAAGTGGAAGCGGATGAACGCCGCGGCTCCGTCACTCAGGGACCCGGCCTCGTAGCTCCGAAGAATGTCTGGATGCGGGCACGAGACCCGTTGCTCCCGCCAAACAGTGGCGCCAGTGAAGGTCAGCAGGTCGTCCGAGTCCGCCATCT
>QJVU01000763.1 GCA_003235605.1 Planctomycetota bacterium
CACGGCTACGAGATCCGCAAGACCATCGCTGCGGACGCCAACGTCGGCCTCAGCCTGGGCGACTCCAAGAACGGCGGTGCCGTCTCGGGTTCCAACGTCGGCGCCACCGCCAGCGTGGGGGTCGAGCGGCAGATGGTCGACCGCGCGGAGCTGCTGCCCGAGTCCGACGCCATGGCCTTCGAGCGCAAGTGGATCTTCACCAAGTCCGTGCAGGCCAGCGCCGGCCTGGGCATCGGCGGCGGCGTCGAGGGCAAGCGGGTGATCGAGCTGTGCACACGGATGCAGATGGGCAAGGACGGCCCGTGCCCCGACGGCTCCGGCACGACCGTCAAGATCACTCTCGACGGCAGGTTGATGGCTGCCCTCGGGGCCTTCGTGAGCGGCCAGGCAGCCGTCGGCGGCGAAGCCACGATCCAGCTGCGGCTCGAAGACCTGCTCGGCTACAGCAAAGACGCGATCGCAATCCTGCTGGGTGATGACGAGCACAAGGCTGCCCAGATGCTACTGGCGTTCCCGATCAAGCTGGACATCCGGGGTCGCTACGAGGCGGGCTTCGCGGCCGGCTTCGGCATGGACCTCGACGGGGTCTTCAAGGGCGGCATCGGCGCTTCCCTGATGATGGTCGACCGCGGTCCTGGATACCAGTACGAGGGCGGCTCTTCGACGCAGGGCAAGGACCTCTCGGAGCTGGTCACCGAGGCGCTGAAGCAGGGTCCGCTGGCCCGCGGCAACGCCAGCCAACGGGTCACGTTGCAGGCGGTCTGCGACGAGGTGAGAGAGGTCACGGCGAAGTGAGGGAGCTGACGACACGCTGACCTTGAACCCACGACTCAGGCGGCCCCGCGCATGACAGCATGCGCGGGGCCGCCTTCGTGCACCCGACCGATTGCTGGACTTTCCCAGCCAGCAGCGGTAGCTGTTGCCGCATGCTCTTCATCACCAACCGTGCCCTGAACGAGGGATTCAAGACGGAACCAGGGCGCAGCATCTCGTTCCGGTTGGAGGACAACTCCGTCCAGCACTCCCTCTTCTACTGCCAGCGGAAGGCCAAGAACAAGTACACCGAGCTGGGCAGCGAAGCCTTCCTGAAGAACCTGAAGACGTCTGCCTACGAGCAGGTATTGATCTACCTCCACGGGTACTCGAACCTCCCCGAGCCGGACATCTTTCCCAGGGCGGCAAAGCTGCAGGGGATGTTCGACGCCAAGAAGCCCAAGCTCGTCCAGGTGGTGCCGGTCATCTGGCCCTGCGACAACGACCTCGGGATCGTCAAGGACTATTGGGACGACCAGAAGGCAGCGGATGCCAGCGGGTTCTCGTTCGCCCGGCTGCTGGAGCGCTTCGAGGTCTGGCGGAACGAGAACCCCAACATCGTCGCTCCCTGCTTGAAGCGGATCAACGTGTTGGCCCACTCCATGGGAAACCGTGTGCTGAGGGAGTCCCTGCGGCTCTGGGCCAAGTACGACCGGCAGTGGCGCGTGCCGATGCTGTTCCGGAACGCCTTCCTGGTCGCTGCGGATCTCGTCAACGAGACCCTGCACCGTGGGGAGTCGGGGCAGTTCATCTGCGATGCGTCACGCAACGTGATCGTCTACTACGCATCTGACGACCTCGCCCTTCGAGCCAGCAAGATCTCGAACCTCAAGAACGCCGTTGCATCGCGCCGTCTGGGACACAGTGGACCGGAGAACATGCGCAAGGTGCCATCGAACGTCTACGCGGTGGACTGCGATGACTACAACACCAAGTACGACTACCCCATGGGGCACGCGTACTTCCTGGAAGCCCCCGGCGACAAGCCTGGCATGGTCTTCGACGACATCTTCCGGGCGATCGAGAAGGGCCGGGTCTTCGGGGAAGACCCCGATCAGCGGAGCTTCGTGTTGTAGATCACGGCTCGAAATGCGAGCCCCGGGCACTTTTCCGCCAAAAAGCGCGGCCGCTGCCGCCACCCCTGGTGAAGAAGCCCCAAGAGCCCCCGCACCCCGAGAACTCTCGCAGGAGTCCTACCCCTACCAAGGAGATTCGCCATGTTTTCGCGCTACGCCAAGATCCCGTTGGCGCTTCCCCTGGCCGCCGCGTTCGTGACCACGGCTGCCGCCACCACCTCGGTCTCGGCCCAAGACCTGACGGTGAAGGCGCTCACCGACGTCTCGACCCTGGTTCGCACCGGAGGCCAGACCGATCTGCAGACCATCAAGTCCGGCAGCTTTGTCTCGGCCAACGAGAGCGAGATCCAGCAGGCCTTCATACCCCACCAGTTCGCGGTCGCGAGCAGCAGCGGCGGCACCGCCAGCCTCGCTGCCCGGGCTGGCACCAGCCCCATGGAGATCGTCCCGGGCCGGGGTTTCCTGAGAGGTCTGAACGCCGTGATCCTGTTGTGGGGAGCGGCGACAGGGGACGGCTCCGTGGCGACCTCGACCAGCACCTCGGCGAACAACGCGCAACCCGGGCCGGTCAGCTTCCTGGTAACCTTCCGCCAGCCTTCCACCGTGACCGGGGACCTGGTCGTGAGCTGGGACGCCGTGCGCAACGCCAAGAGCAAGTGGACGGCCGCCGTGGACATCGGCAACGACAACTCGGTGGAGTTCTCGGTCGACTCCACGCAGGACGCAAACAAGGTGGTGGCGTTCCCGGTCAAGTTCGCCGGTGGACCGGTGGACATCAAGGTGACCTTGAACGGCTCCGGTGGCGATGGGCCGTCCAGCTTCCTGACCCAGTTCCAGGGGCTGAGGATCTGCCTGGATCGCCAGGGCGCCTGCAAGCTCACGTCCTATGGAACACCCTGTGGCGGAGCCCGCATGGACGCCGGCATGTTCACCATCGGCAACAACAACGTGCTGGCCACCAACCTCACCGGCGGCGTGAAGAACGGCTTCTTCGTGCGGGTGATCGGCAGCAAGCGCATCGACCAGCCGCTGCCAGGGACCTGCCGCCTGCTGGCAGAGCCGACGGTGGTGCAGCTTCTGCAAGCAGACGCCAACGGTGGCTACAAGGAGTCGTTCATGGTGCCTGCCAACTTCAACTTCACCGTGACCATGCAGTACGTGCCCTTCGATCTGGTCGGAACCCAGATCCAGATCAGTGCCACGAATGCCTGGGAGGTGGCCTGCAGCGGCTTCTGAGGGCTGCCACCTCTTTCCAGCTGCACGACCGTTTCCTGGCAGAGCGTCGCCCTTCTCTCCTTGCTGTCTCGTGTGGCGCCCGCCTCGATTGGCGTCAGCGCCCTTT
>QJVU01000148.1 GCA_003235605.1 Planctomycetota bacterium
AAGAGCGTGCGCTGGGGCTCTTGGTGGGCGACCGCTGGCTCCAGTTGCTGCCATCCCACTCCCACGTGTCGGAGACGGTGCTGCCCCCGAACAGGACGACGCGCTGCCGGGCGACATCGTAGGCCATCGCGTGACCAAGGCGTGCGCTGGGGCTGTTGGTGGGCGAGCGCTGAGTCCAGTTTGTGCCGTCCCACTCCCAGGTGTCGGAGACAGCGCCGCTGATGTTGAATCCCCCGAACAGGACGACGCGCTGCCGGGCGATGTCATAGGCCATCGCGTGCCAAGAGCGTGGGCTGGGTCTGTTGGTGGGCGACCGCTGGCTCCAGGTGGTGCCGTCCCACTCCCAGGTGTCGGAGGCAGGGTTGGTGGGGCCGCCTCCCCCGAACAGGACGACGCGCTGCCGGGCGACGTCGTAGGCCATCGCATGGCCCATGCTCGGGTCCATCTCCCTCACCCTCACCCAAACCGGCTGCGCCTGCGCGGCGGCTTCGCCACCTACCAGCGCCGGTGAGAACATGATTATGAGAACCCCGAGCGACCAAGGACAGGCATTGCGGGGACGGCAACCGCGGGCAGGCTGTTGCATGACATCAACTCCGTTGGGCGCCGTGGGATGGTTCCTGAGGGGAGGTCGAACGAGGGCTCCAGGCGGCGCTGTCCAACCCTCCATGCTACTCAACGTAGGCGCTTTCTGCAGACCCCCACGACCAAAGGAGCTCCCACCCGAAGCCAGCCCGTCGACTCGTGGATGCCCCATGAGTGGTAGACCATCCCGCGGTCGGTGTCACGAAGCCGCGCTTCAATCCAGGGATAGCCATCCTCTGCGATCCGGCATATGCGGCATGATCGGCGCCGGGAGATGAGGGTTTCCATGAACTCAATGCTCTCCGAATGCACGGAGCAACCCGGCCTGCTCCACTCTTCAGGCAGCGCCACGAACCTCACCCGATCGTCAACATGTAGTGATCTCGGATCAGGCATCGCTACTTCGCAACCAGGTTGACCAGCCGGCCCTTCACCACGATCTCCTTCACGATCTTCTTGCCGGCGATCTGATCCTGGATCTTGTCCCTGGCTGCTGCCAGGATCCCGGCCTCGTCGGCATTGGCGCCCACGGTGATCCGCCCCCGGACCTTGCCGTTGATCTGCACCACCATTTCCACGGTGTCGTCCGTGAGGAGGGCCTCGTCCACCTGCGGCCAGGGGGCGGACGCCAGCGCACCGTCTCCTTGCAGCCGGGACCACAGCTCTTCGGTGATATGCGGAGCGAACGGATTGAGGACCTGCACCAAGCGCAGGGCCTGGCTCCGAGTCAACGCCTCGGGTCTCCTGGTGGCTTCGTTGACGAAGATCATCATCGCCGCGATGGCGGTGTTGAAGGCCAGCTTCTCGATGTCACCCGCGACCTTGTGGATGCAACGGTGCAGCGCGGTCTCGAGCGCAGGATCCGGCCCCCGTTCCGTCGCAAGCCACGAGTGCACCCGCGGCCCGCCCTCCTCCTGGGGCACGATCAACCGCCAGACCCGTGCCAGGAAACGGCTCACGCCGGGCACGTCCTTGGTGTTCCAAGGCTTCGAGTCCGCCAGCGGGCCCATGTACATCTCGTAGAGCCGCAGCGCGTCGGCGCCGTGTTCCTTCACCACCGCGTCGGGGTTCACGACGTTCCTCAGGGTCTTGGACATCTTGGCCACCACCCGTGTCAGCGGTTGGGCGGTCTGCTTGTGGCGGTACTCGTCCTCGGCCGTCTCCTCCGCCATGTCGGCGGCGATGATGGCGCCCCGCCGATCCTCGTAGGCGAAGGACAGGATCATTCCCTGGTTGTAGAGCTTCTGGAAAGGCTCCTTGGTGGTAACCACGCCCAGGTCGTAGAGCACCTTGTGCCAGAAGCGCGCGTAGAGCAGGTGCAGCACCGCGTGTTCGGTGCCCCCGATGTAGAGGTCCACCGGCCCCCAGTACTTCTCGATCTCCTTGTCCACCAGCGCGGTGTCGTTCCTGCTGTCCATGAAGCGCAGGTAGTACCAACAGGACCCCGCCCAGTTGGGCATGGTGTCGGTCTCCCGCTTCACCGGCTGGCCGGCAGCGTTGGTCGTGTTCACCCACGCCGTGGCCCGGGCCAGGGGCGGCTCGGGCTTGCCGGTGGGCTTGAAGTCGGTCAACTCAGGCAGCGTCACCGGCAGCTGGTCGTCAGGCACCAGCTCCACGGTGCCATCCGGGTGGTGGAGGACGGGGAAGGGCTCGCCCCAGTACCGCTGCCTGGAGAACAGCCAATCTCTGAGGCGGAACGTGACCTTGAAATCCCCGAGCTTTCGGGCTGCCAGCCACTTGGTGACCGCGGTCTTGGCCTCGGCCACGGACATTCCACTCAGGTCGAGGCCCTCGTGGTTGCTGGAGTTGATGTAGTCGGTCTCGTCCACCCAGCAGACCTCGGCATTCCGCACCTTCTCGTCGAGGTCGGGATCCCCCGTGTTGGGAGAGAAGATCGGCGGGATCGGCAGGTCGAACTTCTGGGCAAAGCGGAAGTCCCGCTCGTCGCCGGCGGGCACCGCCATGATCGCTCCGGTGCCGTAGGTGACGATGACGTAGTCCGCGATCCACACCGGGATCCGGGCCCCCGGATCGTCGGGCTTGAAGAGCGGGTTCAAGGCATAGGCGCCCGTGAAGACCCCGGTCATCTCCTTGGCCAGGTCGGTGCGGTCCAGCTCGCTCTTTGCGGCTGCTTGCGCCTTGTAGGCCTGCACCTCCGCACGCCGCGAGTTCGTGGTGATCTGGTCCACCAGGCGATGCTCCGGCGCCAGCACCATGAAGGAGGCGCCAAACAGCGTGTCCGGGCGGGTGGTGAACACCCGGATCCGCTTGTCTCCGTGTTCTGCCACGGCGAAGTCCACCTCGGCGCCCTCACTCCTGCCGATCCACTCCCGCTGCATGGTCTTCACCGACTCCGGCCAGTCCAGCTCCTCGAGGTCGTCCAAGAGCCTCTGGGCATAGGCAGTGATCTTCAACATCCACTGCTTCAAGGGCATCCGCACGCAAGGATGATCGCCTCGCTCGCTGCGACCGCTGATGACCTCCTCGTTGGCAAGCACCGTTCCCAGCTTCTCGCACCACCAAACCGCGACCTCTTCCTCGTAGGCAAGCCCCTTCTCGAACAGGCGTGCGAAGATCCACTGCGTCCAACGGAAGTAGTCCGGATCCGTCGTGGCAAACTCCCGGCTCCAGTCGTAGGAGAAGCCCAGCGCCTTGAGCTGCCTGCGGAAGTTGTCGATGTTGTGCCGGGTGGCCTCTTCCGGGTGGATGCCGGTGTGGATCGCGTACTGCTCCGTGGGCAAGCCAAAGGCATCCCACCCCATGGGGTGCAGCACGTTGAAGCCGCGCATGCGCTTGTAGCGGGCGACGATATCGGTAGCCGTGTAGCCCTCCGGATGACCGACGTGCAGGCCGGCGCCCGAGGGGTAGGGGAACATGTCCAGGACGTAGTACTTGGGCTTCTTCGCGTCGAACCCGGACTCCCCCGGGTTGGGTGCCCGGAAAGTCTGCTCTGCCTCCCAGAACCGCTGCCAGTGCGGCTCGATCTCGGCGGGCTTGTAGCTGTGGTTCCCCATGGAGAGCCGAGCAGTATGGCCTTCTCTGCCGGATCGTCCACTCTGGACAGCAAATCTGGTATGCCAGGGGCCATGAACGGCAGCAGGGACCGCGCCTTCCACCTTGTGATGGGAGGGCTGATGCTGACCTCTCTGTTCGCGGACCACTGGGCGGGGCGAACGGTAGCCTGGGACCCACCACGGGTGAGCATGATCACTCTCGCGCTGGCGATGGTGTGGATGTTCCGCACGGCCCTGGTGACGCTCCGGCATCGGGACGACCGCCGCAGGGTCCTGGAAGACCGCATCGAGCGCGCCGAGAACAAGATCGCCCAGCTGGAGCGGGAGCTGGCCGAGCGGCAGCGACCGTTGATTCAGTGATCTAGTTCTGGCACGGGCTACCGAGCGAGGGCAAGGGCTCGAAGGACTAAGGCTTGAAGGTCAGCACGTAGGCCGGTGGCACGTTCAACAGCACGGGCCGGGAGCGGGTGCGGGTGCGGAACAACTTGGCCATCAACGTGCGGAAGCGGCGGGCCCTCGGCAGCCCGTAGGCATGGAGGTACTGGAAGGTGCGAAACTCGCCATCCTCGGCCAGCACCTCCCGCGTCCCCCGGGCAATGTTCTCCTGTAGGGACTTGGACAGGCTGGCGAACGGCAACCCCGAGATGATGGCCCTGGCCTTGGGGAGCCCCCTTTGGTCGAGGATCTCCGCAACGTCCGCCACCGAGCCCAGGTGGAAGTCCAAGTGCGGAAAGCGCTTGACCAGGAGCTCCAGGAAATGGGGATCGCGCTCGATGCCCAGGTAGCGGGCGCCCGACGGCAGCCTGGCGGCCAACGCCGCGGTCATCGGCCCGGTTCCGGGCCCGTACTCGATGATCAGGTCACCCGGCGCAAGGTCCAGGTCCGCGGTCATGGCTCCGGCCAGGTAGCGGGAGCTGGGCACGATCGATCCAACGTGGCCGGGGTTGCGCAGGAACTTGCCAAAGAAGCGCAGGTGGTCCCGGAGTCTGTGGTTGGTGCCTGTGTGGACCATCGCGGTGGTAGCCAGCGGAGTTCCAGCCGGATTGGACCGGAACCGAGGCATGGCGTCACGGCCAAAAGGCGATTGGGCCTCACGGAGCATTCCGAAAGGGGCCCTGCGACCGAAGCCTACTGGACCTGAAGCTCCACGTAGCGGGTCAGATCACCTGTCCTGCCGTTCGGGGAACGGATGCCCTGCACGTAGACCTCGACGCCCTTCAGGTTGATGTCGTTGGGGATCGCGACGTTCTGGAGCTGCAGCGGCGAGCTGCCATCGCCGACACCGCTGAGCAGCTGCACCATGACGCCGGTGTCGAGGGCAACGCCGTAGGTGAACCCGGGGATCGGAAAGGGCTGGAGCTGAACGTTCAGAGAGAGGAACAGCATGCCCTGCTCCCCCTTGTCCACCGGCAGGCTCATGTTGATCTTGGTCCCCGGAGCGGCCCGTGGCGCGATCACTACCTCGCGGTCCAACTGCACCAGGTAGACCTGGGCCGTGGTGAGGTTGTTCTTCTCGTCATAGTACGAGGCAGCGAAGGCGACCTTCTGGCCGGCGCCGTCGATGCTCGGGTCGCCCTGGAACACCCAGCTGTTGGCCGGCTCGAGCAACACCCTGCCCCCGCCCCCGCCGGGAATCACCGCCGGGACCTGGCGCGTACCGGTCAAGTCCAGGACCTCGGCCTGGAACACGATCCATGAGAGGTTGGCCGCGACGGAAGATCGCTGGTGGTGGCGGGGCTCGCTGGTGAGGTACTCGACGTTCGTGCTTGCGGCGGTGAGGCGGCCGATCTGCCAGGTCAACGAGAAGTTGGTCACCAAGGTCGTGAAGGTCGCCGTGGTGCCTGCATCGGCCCAGGCCAGATTGCGGGTTGTGCTGGCCAGCTTCTCGCCGCCGGACCAGGACTTCTCGTTGCTGCCGTCGGCGTTGGCTACCCGGAGGTCCTTGGGACGGTGCACGCCCTGCAGGGACACCAGATAGGCCAGCTTGGTGCCCGAGGGGTCGACGGCGACCTGATCCACCCAGTAGCCGGAGGCAATGGAGACGATATCTTTCGGTGAAGCGGAACCGGAAGTGGCCAGGCTGAACACATAGTAGTCGTTGTTGCTGTCCGCACGGCTGCCGTAGATCGTCTTGTCGCTGGTGTCCACGGCCCAGAGGAACATCGCGCCCTTGCCACCGCCAATGGTGAGGGCGTTGCCGCCGCTCTTGGACACGAACTTCACCGTTGCCCCGTCCAGGTAGTAGATCCCCGCGCTGTTGGGGGACCAGAGGAAGCCGCCCAGGTTGGAGCCCTGGGCGACGGTGGTCTCCGTGCCACCGTCCACGCCGACGACCCCGATCTTCTGGGCACCACGAAACGCCACCGTCTTGCCATCCGGGCTGATGCGGGCGTCGAAGTGGGCCTCGTTCCCCTTGGTCAGCACCTTCACCTCGCGCTGGGACGGGAGCGAGAAAACCAGGAGCCCAAGCGCAGCGAAAGTCAGAGCGGCGCGCGGGACGGGCTGGCAGTAGGACATGGCGGCCTCGGAAAGGGCTTCGGGTTGGGCTCTGCTCTGGAGTCGGAGCTTGGTATTCTTCTGGGCAGACGTCGTCGCCAAGCGACAAGCATAGCCCCAAACCGGCTTCGAGGTAACATCCGCCGCCTTGGCAAGACCTTACAGCCGGAGTGGAAACCCGCTAAAAGAACCCTCGCGAGCGGTCCCCCGGGTTCCGTAAGACGCCGTCTCGACGCTTTATCCCTCCCAAGAGTCAGGAACGCCAGATGCGCCCACTCCAGACGCGCCCGGCATGGCGTGCCGGATCTATTCCCTTGGTCTTTTCCCTGGTCCTGGCCGCTTTCTGGACTCCAGGGCACGCCCAGGAGAAGACCACCACGCGGCCCAACCGAACCAGCAAGGACACGAGCAACGAAGCCGCGAGCCAACCACAGGCCCGGCGCCGCGGTGAACGTCGTGGTCGTGAGCGCAGCCCTCGTCAGCCAGGCGGCGGTCCGCGCGCCCGGATGCTGGCGATCAAGGCAGGCACCATCCACCCGGTCTCGGGACCGGACATCGAAAACGGTGTGCTCCTGGTGCAGCGTGGCAGGATTCAGGCCATCGGTCCGGCCAGCGCAGTGCGGATCCCTGCCGGTGCTACCGTGCTCGAATACCCCCAGGGACATGTCTACCCCGGCCTCGTGGATGCGCTGTCCAGCGCGTATGCGGACGCCACGGACCTGGTCTTCGGGGGCACCAATGCCGGCTCAGACTTCCAGGAGGCCCTCAACCGGGACCACGAGCCCTCCAGGAAGATCGTGGAGAGTGGCATCACGACGGCCTACGTCAGCAACCGCTCGGCATCCGCGTGGCGCGGACTGGGCGCGATCATCCGGCCGCGCACGGACGGCTTCCAACGCTTCCGCGACCGCCCCCACGGCGGCGTGGAACTGCGCATGACCACCGGCACCCAGGGTAGCCACGCCCTCATGCGACAGAAGCAGATGCTGTCCTGCGGCAAGGCCTTCGACGCCCTCGAGGCCTATGAGAAGAAGCTCAAGGACCACGACAAGGCGATCCAGGAGTACGACAAGAAGTACAAGGAGTATCTCGACTACTTCCGCAACAAGAAGAAGGCGGCCCGCCCCGGCCCAAGGCGCGGCAGCGGAACGCCGGGAAAGGACCGCGGCAAGGTCGACCAGGATCGAAACGAGGGAGCCGGTCAGGGACGCCCCAAGACAGAGCCTCCCAAGAAGGAACCCCCCAAGAAAGAACCTCCGAAGAAGGAGCCTCCGAAGAAGGAGCCCCCCAAGAAAGAACCCCCGAAGGAGCAGCCCACCACCAAGGAAACCAAGCAGGCACCCACGGGGCAGGGAGGCACCGAGACCGCCAAGACCGGACCTGGCGCCAAGGACCCCAAGGCACCCAAGAAGCCGCAGTATCCCAAGCCCGTACAGAAGGTCCCGGCGAGCGAAGCGCTCTTGAAGGTGAAGCGGGGTGACCTGCCCCTTCGGGTCGAGGCCCACCGCGAGGATGAGATCCGCGCGGTGTTGAGGATGGCACGGGAGAAGGAGATCCCCCAGGTCACCCTGGAGCACGCCAGCGAGGCCAGCGCCATGGCCCGGGAGCTGGTGGAGGCCGGAACGCCGGTGGTGATCACGGACCTGCTGCCCGGGCCCGCCGAGGGCACGTACGAAGAGAGGCGCGACGGCACCCTGCCGCAGAAGCTCCATGAGGCCGGGGTGGCCGTGGCAATCGCCACCGGCGGGGGCGCCGGGGCCGCGGAACATCTGGCCATGAAGGCAGCGTGGGCCTGTGGCCACGGCCTGCCCGAGGACGCCGCCATTCGCGCCATCACGTTGACCGCCGCCGAGATCCTGGGGGTCGCCACCCATGTGGGCAGTCTCGAACGGGGCAAGGTCGCCGACGTGTTGGTCACCTCCGGCCCACTCCTCGAGAGCGATACCCGGGTGCTGCGGGTGATCTCCCAGGGCGAGACCCAGTTCGATGCCAAGGCCGCCCGGCCAAAGGAGGGCAAATGACGTTGCTTTCGAGAACGGGGTGCATCGCCCTGGTCCTCGTCGCCGGCCAGGCAACCACCAAGGCAACTGCCCAGGAGCGCGACCTGTTGGTGAAGGTGCCCCGCCTCATGGTGGCGCCGGACAACATCCTGACTGACGGAGCCATCCTGATCCGCAATGGCAAGGTGCAGTTCGTGGGCGCCGAGATCCCCGAAGACGCCGCCAAGCGAGCCCGGACGGTGGAGTTTTCCGGGATGCTGGTGCCCGGCTTCATCAACGCCCACTCCAACCTCGGCCACGGCGCCAACCTGGCGGAGAGGATCGACTCCTTCACCCCGGAGCTGTTGGCCAGCGACGCCTTCGATCCTTTCGTCGACCAGCTGCTGGCCGCGGCCAGGGCCGGAATCACGACCGTGGGCCTGTCGCCCCAATCCACGAACACCTTCGCCGGACAGGCAGCCATGGTGCAGACCGGCAAGGTCGGCAAGATCGTCGCCGACTCTGCCTATCTACAGATGTCGTTCACCAAGGAAGCACGCGATCAGAACCGCTACCCGACCTCGCGCATGGGCGCCGCCGAGCTGATCCGCAACTCCTTCAAGGAGGCCAGCGGTCCCTTGGGCGCCACCAGCTCGCAGCTCAAGGTCCTGGGTGAGGTCGCACACGGCAGCCGCCGGGTGGCGTTCCACGCCAGCACCCAGGCCGACATCATGGCTGCCCTCGACCTGGCCCAGGAGCTGTCGCTGCAGCCGATCCTGATGGGCGCCGAGGAACTCCACAAGTGCCTCGATCGCCTGCCGCAGGTGAACGCATCCGTGGTGCTGTCACCCCTTGGCTTCGACAGCAAGAAGCAACGCCTGGAGCTGCCGGCCAAGCTCGAGAAGCGAGACATCCCGTTCGCTTTCATGGCCGAGCGCCAGGTCGACCTTCGCCTGTCGGCTGCGCTGGCGGTGCGCCACGGCGCGTCGCGCAGGGCCGCCATGCGGGCGCTCACCGAAGGCGCCGCCAAGATGCTGGGAATGGAGGCGCAGGTGGGCAACCTCTTCCAGGGCAAGAGCGCGAACTTCTGCGTGTTCAGCGGCGATCCCACCGACCTCACCTCGCGTCTGGTCGCCGTCTACATCGCCGGGAGGGAGATTCCCCTTCAGCAGGAGACTGCAAAGTGAAGATCAACCTGAGCTCCGCAGGAAACGGTGACAGGCGCTCGACGCGCCTGGCCGCTCTTGTCCTCGGGATGGCCATGCTCGCCATTCCAGCCCCTGCCCAGCAGGAGGCGGTCGTCCTCAAAGGCGCCACCATCTACCCGGTGTCCGGTACCGTGATCGAGAACGGCGTGGTGATCCTGGCCGGCGGCAAGATCCAGGCGATCGGAGGCGCCGATACCGAGACGCCTTCAGGGGCAAGGGTCATCGACGTCACCGGCAAGGTCATCACACCGGGCCTGATCGATGCCGGGACCACCCTCAGCGTGAACGCGCGGGACGCCAACGAACAGGTCGAGGAAGTCACCCCGCAGATGCGGATCGTCGACGCCATCGACCCCGGGCACAAGGTGTTCGACGCAGTGCGCCGCCACGGTGTGACGACGGTGCAGATCAACCCGGGCAATCGCAACGTCATTGGCGGCCTCGGCGCGGTGGTCAAGACTCATGGTGCAACCGTGGACCAGATGCTGGTCAAAGACGCCTCCGCCCTGCGCATGGCCATGGGCTCAGAGCCATCGAATGGCAACCGGGCGATCCGCTACGGAACGCCCGTGGGTCTCTACTACCGGCGACCTACGACGCGGATGGGCGTCGTCTGGGTTGCTCGCAAGGCGTTCTACGACGCCATGAGCTACCGCGAGGAGCGCACCCTCGCCGGGCCTGACAAGACCCCTCCCGAAGATCCCGGCATGGAGGTCCTGCTCCAGGTGCTGGACGGCAAGCTGCAGGTGCACACCACGGCCCGGGCCGAGCAGGACATCCGCACGGCGCTGCGGTTGGCCGACGAGTTCGGCTACAAAACCGTGATCGAGGGTGCCATCGAGGCCTACCGCTGCGTGGACCTGGTGGCCGCGGCCAAGGCCAAGGTGATCTTCGCTCCCCCCAGCGCCAACGGGGTGGGCAACCCCGACGGTGCCGAGGGCCGCTACCACACCCTCTCGTTGCTGGCGAAGGCCGGTGTGCCGTTCGCCATCCAGACAGAGTCCAGCCTCGGCGAGCGCCATCTCGTCTACGAGGCCATGGTGGCCATGCGCAACGGCCTCTCCTTCGACAAGGCCCTGGCCGCCGTCACCCTGACGCCTGCACAGGTGCTGGGCATCGACACACAGGTCGGCTCCCTGGATGCAGGCAAGGACGCAGACATCGTGGTCTGGTCCCACAAGCCCTTCGACCCGACCTCCACGGTTGAACGCCTGTTCATCAACGGCCGGGAGGTCATCAAGCCATGAGTCTCATGAACCCGACGCGCTCCCTAGCCTTTGCGGCCATCGCCGCTTCCCTGTCCCTTCCTCTCGCCGCCCAGGACATCGTCGCCATCAAGGCCCAGAAGCTGATCACGATCTCCGGCGCTCCCCTCACCGATGCCGTGGTCCTGATCGAGAACGGCAAGATCAAGACCATCGGCAGCAGCAAGGAGGTCGAGGTGCCATGGGACGCCAAGGTCATCGACGCCAGCAAGCAGGTGGTGATGCCCACCTATGTCATCGCCCACACCTACGGTGGCATGACCCGTGGCAACGAGAACATGGCCAACGTGCCCTACCTGACGGTGCAGGACGCGGTGGATCCGGCCTCGGGCTATTTCGAAGAGTCCCTGCGCAACGGCGTCGGCACCGTCCACGTGATCCCGGGGAACCAAACCCTGATCGGCGGCTCCGGCATGGTGGTCAAACCCTATGGCAAGACCGTGGAGGAC
>QJVU01000057.1 GCA_003235605.1 Planctomycetota bacterium
GAACACCCGTCCATCGAAACGGTTCCCGAGGCGCTTGCGCTCCGCGGCTTCGAAGCCGTCGATCATCAGGTAGCCAACCAGGTAGGACATGGGTCGCGTGGGGTTGTCGATATAGCGCAGCACCTCGGCTTGGGCATTGACCGGGTCCAAGCCCGCCGCCTGGACCAGCATCTCTTCGGCCTCTGCCATGGTCATCTGGCCCAGGTGCAGACCCACGTCCACCACCACCCGCACCGCGCGCCATAGACGCATCTGCAGCTGCGCGAACCGTGTTTCGGCGTCGAAGAAGCCGCTGCGGTACATGGTCTCTTCGCAGTAGAGCGCCCACCCCTCACCGAACACCGTGGAGTAGAACCGGCGACGAAACGGGGACAACGGCCGCAACCGATGCACCACGCTCTGCAGGTGGTGCCCGGGCACCACCTCGTGAAGAGCCACGACCCGCGTCTTGGCGCAGTGGTTGCCCCGCAACCGCTCCTCCGACTGTTGCGGGTCCATCCAGTCGGCGGGAGGTGACACGAAGTAGGTGCCCGTATAGCCCGTGCGTGAGGGACGAGCGCCCCCATAACCGCCGAACGGGTAGGTGCGGGACAGGGGTCCCTTGGTCACCACCTGAACCCTGGCGTAGCGCGCAGCGTGGGGGACCGTGACCAGGCTGTTGGCAATAGTGAATTCCAAGGCCTCTTGCATGGCCGTGCGGGCAAAGACCGGAAGCTGCTCGGCGCTGGGGTGCTTGCGCTTCAAGAGCTCCGCCACCTCGCGCCACCCCTTCCCTGGTGCCAACCGGCCGGCCAGCTCTTCCAGCATCCTCTGGTGCAGGCGCACCTGCTCCTCCCCCAGTCGCCGGAGTTCGGCGCTGTCCAGGTCCAGATGGTGGACGTGGTGCAGCATCGCATCGAAGCGCTCCTTGCCGGCCGGCATGCGGCGTTGCTTTCGTGGCAGCGTGGACTGTATCTCCTGCCACTGCAGATCGTGGCGCAGGAGCTCGTAATCGACCAGCTCCTGTGGCGACAGGGAGTTCGCTTCGACCTCCTGGAGCTCCCGCTGCAGAGTGGCTATCTCCGCCAAGCTCAGGTCCTTGCGGTGGCGCGCGGTCAAGTCGCGCAACCGGTCACCCATCGTCGTGGCCGGCGAGCGCACCACGGCAAACTCGTCCAGGTCCACGCTGCCGCGGAGATCGATGGACGACACCTCAGGGCCTGCATCCCCCAGTGCCTTTCGCAGGTCCACCACGATCCGCTGCCAGTCCCGGGCGGCTGGCAAGGGCACGGAGATCTCGTTCTTCCGTTTCCCTACCACAAAGTTGAGCGCGGTGTCGCTCCTACCCTGGTTCCTGAGCCAGAAGGTCAGGTACGGGAACGTGCTGATGTCGAAGGAGGGATCCTCAGGGCCCAGCAAATGCATGTCGGCGGCCGCGCGCAGGAATGCCCTACCGTGGGGAGCGTCCCCGGTGACGACACCTACCCCTGGGTCCTCGAAGGAGAGCCTCACGAAGTCGCGTCCAGTGGCAACGTGCAGGACGACTTCGGCCTCTCCAAGGCGCCCGGAGCCGGTGGCATCGCGCAGGAAGATCCGCACCCGCGCCCGGCCCGCCGGCCGGCACTCTTCGACATGCACAGCAAAGCGGAACTCCGCCACCTCGTGCGGCTTGAGGCGCATGCCTCCTGGGATGCCGCGCAGGGAAACCTCGGGGGATACCCAGGCCTCCAGGATGCCGGTCACCTCGTGAGGCCGGTTGTTGCGCACGCGCATGAGGTACTCGGCTCCCTGACACACCACGGCCTTGGCTTCCGTGCGTGGGGCCAGGGAGATCGTCGCGTCCCGTGCATCCTGGGGCGTGAGAAGGACACCCGTCACCAACAGCGAGATCAACATTCGCTGCCCATCTTAGGGCCTGCCCCGGCGGGCGGGATCCGCCGCCTCGCTTCGCTCGGGAAGCGGGTAGAGCGGCTCCACCGGGTGCCTTGGCAGGGTCTCGCGGTCGAGGCGGTTCTCCAGGTCCTCTTGTTCGAAGGGGTTCAACGTCTTCGCCGGCAGGAACACCCGGTAGGCCACGAACTCGAGAGCATCCAGGGGGGCCGCCATGAGGATCGCGCCGCGCCACAGGACAAACGAGGGGAACAGGAAGATCGTGACTGCATCCGTGGCCTGACCGGGGGGCAGGTTCTTGTTCATCTCGTAGAAGACGTAGGTGGCCGGCAGGGCGACCAGGTCCAGGGGTATGCCGCCGATGAAGCCCACGAAGCCGAAGGCCTCCGCCGGAACGCGCACCAGCGCCGTGCGCCCGGTGTTCTCGCTGGTGAGCTCGTCGGTGTAGCGAACGACCGGCGCCAGCTGGTCACAGGCGGTCGTCACCCCCAGCGCGGTCAGGAGGAGCAGGCTGCAGGCAGCGAGGCGCAAGAGGCCTCCTACTTCTTTGCGACCTCGCGGCGGGCGAACACCAGCTTCTCGGGGAACCAACGGTCGGGGAACTCCTCCGGCAACGTCTCCTTCTTGCCCCGAAGCTCCTTGTGGCGCTCGTTGACCATGCGGAAGTCCCGCAACTTCCACACCCGCGAGCCTCCTGCCTCGACGTTGAAGATGAAGGCGTTGATGAAGCTGCGTCCGATGGCGTAGGCCTCACGGCCTTGCTTTCGGAAGTTCATGGTGAGCTGGGTGTCCTCCAGCTCTCGCTTCCCCGGCACCGGCTTCTTGATCCTGTCGACGTCGATGCTGAAGTCCCCGCTGCCGATCCCCAGTGATCCGCCTGTACCCGCGTTGTCTGCCTGGGCGAGGCGCACGGCCTTGTCGAAGTACAGGCGGGGTTCTTTCTCGGTGTCGCCCGCCCTTTCACCCTCTTTGAACTGTTTGATCTGCTTCTGCAGCGTGGCGATCCTCTCAATGAAACCCTTCGGTTTGGTGGCCGCCGCGCGGGCCGCGAGCCCCTCCTCGATCTGGTTCTCGAGGTAATAGGCCCAACCACCGGCTATTGGCATCAGGATGAGCGACACCAGGATGATGGCGCGCTCCAGATCCAGGTTCTTGAGCCAGGTCATCATCATCACCACCCGACTACTTCGGTTTCTCCGTGGACATGGCTGTCGTCTTGTACTTGAGGACGTCGCGTATGGGGATCTTCGGCTTGAGGTCGAGCTTGAGAATGAAGTAGCTGCCGTCGTTGCCTTCCCCTGGAAACAGCTCCTCCTTGCCCGCATCGTGGGAGCTGAATGCTGAGTCCGGATCCCGCATG